>JAPLCZ010000018.1 GCA_026391915.1 Bacteroidota bacterium
ATTATTTAACCGAAAGTATTACGGCAACCGGCTGTTCAAAATCTGACTCAGTAACTATCACTGTTAATCCTTTGCCATCCGCAAAAGCGGGTAGTTCAACAGCAATTTGTAATGGGGGTTCAACCACTATTGGTGCAACTGCAGTGAGTGGAAATACTTATTCTTGGACAAGTAACCCAATTGGATTTACTTCAACAAACGCTAACCCAACAGTAAGCCCAACCGCAACTACCGTTTATTATTTAACCGAAAGTATTACGGCAACCGGCTGTTCAAAATCCGACTCAGTAACTATCACTGTTAATCCATTGCCATCTGCAAAATTTAGTGCCTCTATAGAATGCCACGGTTTGGCAACTAAGTTTACTGACTCAAGCAGCACTCCGAAACGCATTTGGTATTTTGGAGATGGTGATACTTCAACTGTATTTAACCCAATTCATAAATACAAAACTGCTGGAAGTTTCATTGCCTCTATGGTTGTAACAAATGGCGCTAGTTGTATAGATTCTTCTTCAAAAACAGTTATAGTAAATGCATTGCCTAATGCCGCATGGACAGCAATTGAAACCTCCAATCATAATTATAGTTTCGCAGCTAAAGATACTACTCTCACTTCTTACCTATGGGACTTTGGTGATGGCAATACAGGCAATGGATTTAAAACTAGCCATGCCTATTCCAAAGACTCAACCTTTATTGTGAAGCTATCAGTAACAAACAGCAATGGTTGCAATAATGAGATTGATTCTGTGTTTGCTGTGGTAACTTCTATTGCCCTTGAAGGATTCAATAATAATGTTCACCTCAATATTTATCCTAATCCTTTTGAACACGCAACCAACATAAATTACACATTAAAAACCAAGGCAAATGTGAATGTTGTTTTAATGGATATTACAGGGAAACAGATAGCCGTAATTGCTAATTCAAATCAATCATCAGGAACTTATAACTTCTTAATTGATGCAGAGAAATACAACCTGAGAGGTGGTGTATATTTTATAAGAATGATGGTAGACGGAGCAGTGATTTCAAGACAAATTATTAAGCTAAAATAAAATAATTCTTGACTCTTGGAGGTTTTTAAAACCTCCAAGAGTTTATTAATTAATAGCGGCTGCCAAATATGGCACTTCCAAGCCTTATCATATTGCTGCCTTCTTCTATGGCCAATCCATAATCACTGCTCATGCCCATACTTATGGTTGCAAAGGAGGTATCATTAGGGAAGTATTTTTCCTTCATCAAATCAAAGAAATGTTTCAGGCTTTTAAACTCTTTTTTAATGAGTTGATTGTCCTCCGTATTACTCGCCATCCCCATCAGCCCACAAATTTTTATGTTAGGTTGATTTCCATTTTTGTAAGCTGAGATAATCTCTTCCGCTTCCTTAAAACTCAACCCAAATTTAGTTTCTTCAGTAGCAATGTAAATCTGCAAAAGATAATTAACATTGATGTTATTTTTCTGCGCTTGTTTCTGTATTTCTTCCAATAGTTTTAATGAATCCACACTATGGATGAGATGCACAGAATTTACGGGCTGCATCATTTTACTAAACTGGGTTGGGTAATGGCTGTAATACTTTAGGCTTTTGAAGAACTTTGTGGGGGTGATTTTGTGCTTATCACAAACTTGGGCATAGTAAATCTGCGCATATTTGGTTACAGAATCCTTAGGCATTGCTAGAGCCTGAAGTCTGGATTCTACCTGAATTGCATCCGGTAAAATATTTTGCATTTCTTTGGAAGTCAGTATCCCTTTGGGTGTTTTTTCTTTATTGCCACAGCCAAAAAGCAATACCATCAAAGTTGATAAAACCAATACCCTAATCATCTTGCAAAGTTAGTGTGAAATAGGAAACTCTATTGTAGGATTCACAGCCCTCTTTTCGCTACTTTTGCACAAAAAACACAGCCGTGCTAAAACTTCATAAACCCCTCATCTTTTTAGATATTGAAACCACAGGATTAAATATCACAAAGGATAGAATCATAGAAATTTGTTTGGTAAAACAAAGCCCTGATGGCAGCGTGGAAGACAAAACATGGCGTATCAATCCGGGTATGCCCATCCCACAAAAGATTACGGAACTCACTGGTATAACAGATGCAGATGTAGCCAATGCCCCACAGTTTGCAGAACTTGCTAATACACTCCTTAATTTTATGGGTAATGCCGACCTTAGCGGATACAACGCTGCTAAGTTTGATATCCCTCTTTTGATGGAAGAATTTGACAGAGCTAAAGTTGATTTTGATATTAATGGCCGCAAAATAATTGATGTGCAACAGATTTATCACATGATGGAAAGGCGCAATCTTGCTGCGGCTTATCAGTTTTATTGCAATAAAGAACTTACCAATGCGCACAGTGCTTTGGCAGATGTTGAGGCAACCCGTGAGGTGTTTCTTGCGCAGCTTGAAAAATATACTGAGTTGGGTGAAACCTTGGATTCCATCACTGCTGTTGCAGGAAACCCTCTTGGTAAAAACGTGGATGTAGCAGGTAGGATTATAATGGATGATAACGGAACTGAGGTATTCAATTTTGGGAAATATAAAGGGGATAAAGTGGAGGATGTGCTTAAGAAAGATTTAGGTTATTACAACTGGATGATGCAGGGAGATTTTGCCTCTTACACCAAAAAGAAACTTACAGAGATTAAACTAAGAATGCGCGCTAACTAACCCATAAATATGACATTATTCCAAGCTATTATCCTTGCAATTATAGAAGGCATCACAGAGTTCCTGCCTATAAGCAGCACTGCCCATATGAAGTTTGCCAACCCCTTAATTGGCGTTAGCGCAACTCCTTTTTCTGATATGTTTGAAATAGTAATTCAGTTGGCGGCAATTCTCTCTGTGGTTACGCTTTTCTGGCAAAAGTTTTTTGATATTAAACGCCTTAACTTTTACATAAAATTATTGATTGCAGTAGTACCTGCTTTGGTATTTGGTGCCCTGCTAAAAAAACATATTGATGCTGCCCTTAGCAACATTGTGTTTATCTCCTGCGTGATGATTGGCGGTGGGATTATCCTTTTATTTATTGATAATTTCTTTAATAAAAATGAAATAAAAACCGAAGAAGCCATAGGTCCAAAAACCTCTTTTATTATTGGTTGCTTTCAGGTGCTGTCTATTGTGTTCCCCGGCCTAAGCCGTAGTGCTGCTACTATTATTGGTGGCATGAGTCAAAAGTTAACACGTAGTGTAGCTGCAGAGTTTTCTTTCTTTTTAGCAGTGCCTACTATGTTTGCAGCATCTGCCAAAAGCCTTTTGGATGTTTATAAAGAAAGCCCTGAAGTTTTGGTGAAAGACAATATGCTAACCCTTGCAGTGGGCGGTGTGGTAGCTTATGTTGTCGCCTTAATTGTGATAAAGTTCTTTATTACCTACCTACAAAAAAATGGGTTTAAAGTATTTGGCTACTACAGAATTCTACTTGGTGCTGCTGTTTTAGTAGCACATTTTGTTTTTGGTAAAATGTAGTTCGGGAGGAAAGTATAAAAAAGAAAGCGGAGAGAATTCTCCGCTTTCACGCATAGTACTTAGGCAAGCACTTTTGATATTCAGGCATAAATATCACAGCCAAGATAAGGATTTTTTTTAAAATTGGTTTTGATAGGGGAAAATATTTTTCTACAATGGGTTTACTCACTCACATTGTCCGTACCAAATAGCATCCATTTGCCATCAATAAAACCAAAGTTTAGCCATGCCCATGATGTTTTGCCCCGCATAAAAATAAGGGTATAGGTGGTATTTTCCTCACCATATAAATTTGTTTTTTTGGGCTTCTCATTTTGGATGTGTTTAATAACATCTTTGGTAAAAATCTTGGAGTAGTATTTTATAAAATCTTCTTTTGAAACTTCATTGCTAAGGGTTGCTTTTTTTTCCTTGGAGATAACGCCACCAAAATCATAACTATTTAATGGAAACCTACATACTTGCGCTACTTTGTTTTTATCCCTTGCAGTAATGGCTTCCCTAAAATCACTGAGAAAGGAACTGAAACTTGTATCTGTTTGGCAATAAGAATTGGTAAAAGATGCCAGTGAAATCAGAATGATTAAAATGAATTTTTTAGTCATGTTTGAGGGTTTTAATTTTAAACAAAGATAAAGGGTTTTATTCCCTACTAAAAAACTAAGGAAGTAAAATAAATACGCCTTGCATTCTTACTCTGTAGATTTGTAACCGCACTTAAACCCCAATGATTTTAAAATTCTTCTCACACCCCATTTTTAAAAATAAATACTTCCTCCTTGGGTTATGGGTTTTGGTGGCTTTGGTGGTGGGGATTAAACAGTATACACTTGGGACTTTTGGGGTTTATAAAATCTATAAAGATGTTTTTGATAATCTTATTGCGCACAAAAATTTATACAAATTTCATCCTGAATTCTATGACAACAGAAACTATTACGGGCCACTCTTCGGGCTGATGATTGCCCCCTTTGCTTTGCTACCCAATTGGCTTGGCGTTAGTCTTTGGATTTTGGTAAATGCTATTGTTTTATTTGTGGCTTTATGGAAGTTGCCATTAACGCATAACCAAAAAATAATGGTAGGGTATATTTGCCTTAATGAGTTAATTACATCTTTATTAAATAGCCAGTTCAACCCACTCACCGCTGCTTTTCTTATTTTCTCTTTTGTGTTTATTGAAAAGAAAAAAGACTTTTGGGCAGCCTTCTTTATTTGCCTTGGGGTGTTCACAAAACTCTATGGAATTATGGGTTTGGCGTTCTTCTTTTTCTCTAATAACAAAATTAAATTTGTGTTGAGTTTGGTGTTTTGGTCAGTGGTTTTCTTTCTGTTGCCAATGCTTTTGAGTTCCCCTTCTTTTGTTATTCAATCTTATCAGGATTGGTACCACGCTTTAATTTATAAAAACAGTTGGAATGCAGATTTAACTTCCCATACAGATATCAGCGTGATGGGGATGGCACGCAGAATATCAGGTAATCCGAATCTTTCCAATCTCCCATTTATGGCGGCGGGAGCTATTTTATTTGCGATGCCATATCTCAAAATAAGTAACTATAAAAACACAAATTTCAGGTTGATGTTTCTGGCTTCTGCCTTATTATTTACTGTGCTTTTTAGCACAGGGTCAGAGTCGCCCACTTATATTATTGCATTTTGTGGTGTGGCAATTTGGTTTGTTTTGCAGCCTCCTACCAAATCTATTTTGGTGATTGCGCTTTTGGTTTTTGCATTAATAGTTACCAGTTTTTCCCCCACTGATTTTTTTCCGGAATTCATTCGTGATAATGTAATCAATCCCTATTCTTTAAAGGCATTGCCGTGTCTTTTTGTTTGGCTGTTTCTTATTTGGCAGATGATGAAATTACCCACAACAGCACAGGAATAAATATCTTAATTTTGATGCCTGATGCATACCACTCTTTTATACTTAGGCGTATTTGCTTTGCTGCAAACAGTATTCAATCTTGCCATTGGATTATTGAGCCCTTATAGTTTTTACCAATACTATAAGAACTTTGCTTTTGTAATTTTTGGTATGCTGACTTTAGCACTGCCTATCATCATCATGAATCTTTTTAAAGAGTATATGGACCCTAATTGCCATGGCAGATTTTGTATACATTTTCCTCTCCCTTTTATGATGGGCATTTGGATTTTAGGTACGCCGGGTATTGTTGTTCTGCAAGTGATATTGAACTACCTAATCTCTAACCTCAAACTAAAATTAACAGGCTATAAATTTAGGAATGAAGCCTAACCGCTACCTCTTAAAAATTATTTTAATAAGCCTGATTTTAAAATTGGGCTATGTAGGCTATTCCCTTACATACTTCAAACTTAACCCTCAAAATGAAAGAGTAGTTAAAGCTGGTAGCTTTGAAAACCTCTTAGAAAAAACATCAGTTTTAGAACTTGCTTTCTCAAGATTTGATAGCGATTGGTATCAAAAAATTTCCACTACAGGCTATGAAAAAATAGAACCTTGGCAACTTTATCCCAATAAAAAATCTGGTAAGAATTTCCAATCTTATTATGCCTTTTTTCCACTTTATCCTTTGGCAGCAAAAGCAATCAGAGACGCTACAGGTTCGGATTTTTATCAGGCAGCCTTACCCTTGATGTTGGTGTTCTCTACTACTGCTTTCTTATTGCTTTTTATTTTTATCAGGTACCTCAGCACTAATAAAAATCTTGCTTTCTATACAACCCTTATTTTTATGTTTTTCCCCTTTGGATTTTATATTTCCATGTTTTATTCCGAGGCAATTTTCTTCACTTTATTAATGGCTTGTTTTATTACCATTTACAAAAGGAAAATGTTGGCTTTTGGGTTTTGGTCTATACTTCTTGTCTTTTCCCGCGCCAATGGTTTGTATATGGCTTTGCCCCTTTATCTTTTTTATCTGGAGAGGAATAATATACCTCTCAACAAATTGAGTTTTGACTTAATCAAACCTATCAGGCATTTTTACAAAATGCTTTGGGCATTCGCTGCTTATTGTATCATTTTATATTTTAGAACTGGTGATGCCCTTGCCTTTAGTACTGCCCAAAAAGGTTGGTATCGACACATCAGTTTTCCGTTTACTTCTTTGTTTAATCATCATAATATTGCCACACAATTCCATTCTGTTTATGCCATAATTTTTATGCTTATTGCCATCTACTGTTGGAGGAAATGGTTGAATAGTTTTAACATTTATACTTGGATTGGTATCCTCCTCCCCCTAAGTGCGGGGCAATCCATTGCTATGGGTAGGTTTATCTCTTTGCTGTTTCCTTTTCAATTGCAACTGGCAACCTCTGCGTTTTTTAAGAAGTATAAAATTTTGCTGCTGGCAGGATTAATTCTCCTCCATTTTGCAAGCTACCATTTTTGGGTGGTTGATTCGGAGATTGGGTTTTAATGGGAGCCTCATCCTAAATCCTTCTCCAAAGGAGAAGGACTTTA
>JAPLCZ010000152.1 GCA_026391915.1 Bacteroidota bacterium
TCAAATCTACTTCACCATCACTACCTTCTTCACTACCACTTCATCACCAACTTGAATTCTTACAAAGTAAATTCCTGCTTTGGGTGCAGTGAAATTTACCGAATAATCTCCCGCATTTTGAATAGCATTAGTGAGGGTAGAAATGGTTCTGCCAAGCACATCCGTAACATAAATTTTTACATGATTATTTTGGGAGAGGATGTAATGAATTTGGGTTTGTTCTTTAAAAGGATTGGGTGAGATTTTTACTGAGAAATTATTTTCTCTTATGCTTGCTATTCCTGTTACCACACTAAGCACTGAATCTTTTGTATTTATGCACCCATTGTAGGTTACCTGCAAACTAACTTTATAGGTAGAATCTTTAGTATAAGTATGTGATATAGTGTATCCTTTCCAGGTCATCCCATCACCTAAATCCCAGCTATGATTATTGGTTGGGTAAAATTTATTTTTAGTTGCAAAATCATAGGATCTGCTGCCAGTTTGTTTTGCCGTCCAATCAGCATTTGGTTTATTGCGTACATCGAAAAAAGGTGAGGTAGTACTTGAACAACCCTTATTGCTATACACAATTAATTTTAAAGGACACATGCATCCTTTTTTATATAAGTGCGAAGGCGCAACTGCTGTAGAAGTATCTCCATCTCCAAAATACCAAATCCTTTTTGCGGATAAAGATGTTGAATCATAAAAGTTAACAATGCTGCCTTCGCATGCATAGGACGGCATAATTAATCTTATAGATGGTTTGGGATTTACTGTTACTTTTATAGAATCTGTTTTTGAACAACTTGTCGCATTATTTGTTTCAGTTAAGTAATAAACCGTATTTACAAAAGGGGTATCTCTTGGGTTACTCAAAGTGCTTTTAAATCTTGGTGGCTTTGAAGTCCATGAATAAGTATTTCCGGAAACAGAAGCCCCACCTAAATGCACAGTATCATACATGCATATAACAGAGTCGTTACCAAGAATAGCTTTTGGAGAAGGGTTTATAGTAATGATTACCGAATCCTTTTTACTGCAACCCGTGTTGGTGTCAATCTCTGTAAGGTAATAAGTAGCAGTAGCAGAGGGGTAAAGGGTTGGATTAGCAATGTTAGAAGCAAAGCCTTTAGGGTTGGAAGTCCACACATACGAATGCCCAGTAGTAGTTGCCCCGCCTATCTTAGTGGAAGTGCCTGCACATACACTTTGGCTTGCGCCAACAGTAGCTAATGGCAACGCATTTATAGTGATGGAATCTACTATTGAATCTCTGCAACCTTTGCTGTTTTTCTCTATTAGTTTTACTGAACCTTTACCCGCAGCTCCCCAAAAAATACTGATGGATGATGTGCCGGAGCCGGATGAAATACTTCCCCCATTAACAGACCAAATATAGGTATTGCCGGTGCTGCCAGCTGTGTAAGTTTTTGTGCTGCCACTGCACACGGTTTTACTACCACTAATGCTTACAATAGGCTTGGCATTTATGTATAAATATGTATATCTATGGGCAGAGGTACAGCCGTTAACAGTAACCGTAACACCCCACAAACCCACATCATTAGAATCGGAATTTGCCTTAGCTGCATACTGCCCTTTTAACACCTGACCTTTGGGGCCATCCCATGTATAAATGCTTGCGCCTTTAACAGTATCGCACCAAAGTTTTAAAGTATCTCCTTCGCATAAAGTACCATTATTATTTGCCACTTTTGGGCGGCTTGGTTTGGGGATTATATAGATGGTTACGGTATCCTGATTACTGCAACCCGTGATGGTATCTTTTACTTTTAAGGTGTAGTGATTTGTTTTAAACGGACTCACATAAGGCATGGCAATGTTAGCACTCCAGCCCGAAGTTGCTGACCAACTATAAGTGCAATTTGTTTTTGCAGAGTCGCCAATTTGTATGCTGTCGCCAGCGCAAATAGCAGTGCCAATACCTGCTTTGGCTTTGGGGAGGGGGTTAATGGTTAGGTGCAAAGTGATGATGCTATCACAACCGCCTGCATTGGTGAGGGTATCATTATAAGTTCCGGTGGCAGTATAGGTTTTAGCGTTTAAAGTAAAGCTTACACAGGCTACTCTGGTTAATGTATCATAGGTGGTGGTGCATGGGCTATATGGTTTAAGAGAAATCAAAATTTGACCAACTTCATACACATGAACATTTGAACTTACAATTGAAGATTGAGAACCCGTTGAAATGATAGTATCTGAGTCAAATGAAACAATATTGAAATCTGAAGGATTATAGAATTTTGCACCTTGACGCATTCTATCCGTTTTATTACTTGTTATATTATTAAGACCACTACTATTAGCATCTTCATGAAATCCAACACCAACTAACCAACAATTTGAAGCAACAACAGTAGTTGAAGTTGTATTACTTAAATTATTATTTCCACCACCGGTTGTTTCACTTTTACTTTTTGAATCAGGTTGAGTTGAGGATGTCCCTGTATAACTCACAGCAGATGCAATTATATTTTTTGATGAACTTAAGGAGACTACTATGTTATGTGTTCCAGTTGAACAGTTTGGGAGAATATACATATACCCAGTCCCATCAAGAGCATTCATTACTTGCCTATCAACTCTTGTCATTGATACACTGTCATAAGTAACACCAGTTACTAAATCTACATTTTCTTTAATTACAATTCCAACTATTAGAGTAGGATTAAAACCACAGACAGTATGAGACCAAGATAAAGAGGTTGTACCTGTACTTTTAGCTCCAGAAGATGCATCAAATGCGATATTAGATGATGCCTTAAAAATCCAACCTGAGTCTTTACCTTTATCAATACTATTTACTGCATTCCAAGTTGCACCGCCAGTTGCAGTACAAAATAAAATATCACAATAAGAGACATTTATTAATCCAGATGGTTTTGATAGTGTATACCCAGTAGAGTTAGTGTTTATAATTATGTGATTACTACAAGTTCCAATTGCAGTTAGGGTATTTATTTTAGTAGTTGAGGCAGTCTGAAATGTTTGAATTCTACCTGCATCTATTTTGAAATCATTGAAAGTTACAGATGTTGGTGAACCAATAACTGTGGCGGTATAACAAAATCCAGTACCAGTAGTAGCATTCCAAAAGTTATTATATGTTTGGTTACTTCCAAAAAACAAATCTGCTTCCCCCGAACTATCTATTACCTTAATGGTTGAAGAACCTGCATTTAGTTTGAGATTTGTTGAATTGGTTAAGTCCCATACGGGGTTTGTCCCAATTCCAAATCCAGTTAGTGTCCAAGTTCCCGAACCCATATTTATTATTCTATGGGAAGAATTTGAACTTATAAACCCAGATAAGGTAACATTAAAATTATTTGCATCGAATGTGCCTCTACTTAGCAGAAGTGTTTGACTGGATGAAGATAAAACTAGGTTATCTTGTAATCTCCATATAGCACTAGTATCACCTTCAAAACTGAATGTATTTGGAATTGAAACTCCATTTGTAGTTATATTATTTACTCCTGATTTTGCAAGAAAACGAATAGTGGAATAATTAATATAGGTCATAGAAGGAGCTACTGTAAAACTGCCGTAAATCTTTAGGCTAAATCCGCTTTTGTTTGCGAAAATACCTTTGAATCCAATAAAGTCTAATGATAGACAAATACCATCAGTCCCATTTACAGTTATTGTATCATTTCCACTATTCCCATCAAAATACACATTATCCGTATCAGAGGGTATAGATGCCCCACCACTTCCTCCAGAAGTAGAAGCCCATTTAGAACCCGCTGTTCCATCCCAATCTCCTTTGCCTCCTACCCAATATCTATCAGCAGCATTGCCATTAATAACTAAGCAAAGAGTAAGAATAATTAAAGAGAGAGTTTGAATAAGTACCTTTTTCATATTTTTTGGATTTTAATAATTCAAAGGTAATAGCCCTTGTTGGTAAACTGCAAAATCATCCTAAATCCCCTCCCCCCAAAATAATAAATTAGGTTACTAGCCAAATCGCTTTAACCTTTACCCCGCCCTAAGGCACACCCTAAAAACCCAAATAATCAAAAAATTCCTACGTTTTTTTCATTCAAACGCAGGTTTGAATTACTCAAACGGTGGTTGCGCTAATTGCTACCGACGTTTGGATTACTCAAACCATGGTTGCACTAATTCAAACGTACGTTTGAGTGATTCCATCAAGGTTTTGAATTACTCAAACGGTGGTTGCACTAATTGCTACGGACGTTTGGATTACTCAAACGTATGTTTGACTAATTGCTACAGACGTTTGAATTATTCAAACCATGGTTGCACTAATTCAAACGTAGGTTTGAATTAGTCAATTATCCACCACTTATATCCGGTACTATCCCTCAAAGTGTGTAAGTAGAAAAAGTTATTCTAAATTTTTTTGAGCCCTTCATAGCTCAGAAAAAAATTTGGAAATAACTTTTTCGGTCTACTTAAATTACCAACAAA
>JAPLCZ010000029.1 GCA_026391915.1 Bacteroidota bacterium
GTGATTGGTATCAGGAGTTTGAGTTTACGGCGGGCTTTAAATATGGGCAAGGTAATGCACTTAAAATTGCGGATGCACCTTTAAAAATTGATAAGGATTTTTATCCAATCCCTTACTCTGCTGATGGAAAAATTTTCGGGACTATTGCTGATGTGGGTAGTGGACTGATGGATTCCCTCAAGAAAATAAAAGGCATTGCGCCAAGGCTCAATGGCAAAATTCTATTAGTAAATCTGGAGGAAATAACTTCTGCAAATCCGCATAGCCAAACGCCTGATTGGCATGAACGCTACAAAGCTTTACTTACCTATAAACCTGCCGCCGTTATCTTTTATAATTCTGACAGAGCCCTTGATATTACAGGCTTTAAGCAGTTCAATAATTTGATGCGGGATAGCCTCCTGATAATGCACGCAACAAAGGAAACTGCGGAGAAATTAAAAAAACTCCCGGGTATTAAGGTGGAGATGGAAGTGCATATTGATAAAATTATCCAACATGGCAGAAATGTAATTGGTTTTATTGATAATGGAAAACTACTTACGGTGGTGATTGGTGCGCATTACGACCACCTTGGTATGGGCGAACAAGGGCACTCACTTTATGTGGGCAACCCAGAGGTGCACAACGGTGCGGATGATAATGGTAGCGGTACAGTTTCTTTAATTGAGTTAGGCAGGATTTTAAAAACCTCAGGGGCTAAAAACCATAACTATTTACTCATTGCTTTTTCGGGTGAGGAGATGGGTTTGCTTGGCTCAAAACATTTTACCAATAACCCCACTTTGCCAATTGCCAAAATGGATTATATGCTGAATATGGATATGGTAGGCAGGCTGGATAGCCTCACCAAAGAGCTTGGTGTAAATGGTATTGGCACATCACCCACATGGGATTCTATTATTAAAAAAGTAAGTGCGGGGGCGATGAAAATTAAGACGACAGAATCAGGAATGGGTCCCTCTGACCAAACTTCTTTTTATTTAAAAGATGTACCTGCTTTGCATTTTTTCTCAGGCACACATCCTGACTATCATAAGCCCTCTGATGATATTGAAAAGATAAATTTTGGTGGGATGGCTGGCATAGTAAATTATATACACGCCATTGTTATGGAGTTGGATTCTCATAGCAAACTTAGCTTTACCAAAACAAAACAGGATAGCACTACAGCCCCAAGATATAAAGTAACCCTGGGCATTATCCCTGATTATTTTTATGATAAAGGGGGGGTGCGTGCTGATGGTATTAGCGCTGGCAAACCCGCAGAAAAAGCAGGATTAAAAGCAGGTGATATCATCATGAAAATAGGGGATTATGACACGGGTGATATGAACGCTTATATGACTGCCCTCAGTAAACATAAAAAAGGTGATGAGGCAGATGTTACTATTAAGCGTGGTACAGAAGCTATCATCTTAAAAGTTAAATTCTGAGCCCCATAATTCTTGGTATTGAGTCCTCCACTGAGGTGTGCTCTGTAGCCCTTGGTTATGGTGATAACATTATTGGTTTGCGGGAAGAGGCAGGTGATAATCTGCATTCTTCTTCTTTGACTATTTTTATTGAAGACCTACTAAAACAAAACTCACTTAAGCCCGCAGACCTCTCTGCTATTGCAGTAGGTAAGGGGCCAGGTTCTTATACTGGCTTGCGGATTGGGGTATCCGTAGCTAAGGGGTTAGCCTATACTTTAGATAAACCTCTTATGGGTATAAATACCCTCTCTGCTATGGCATTAGGGGCTATGTCATCTTTGAATGATGGAGAAAAAGACTCCCTCCTATGCCCTATGTTGGATGCAAGACGGATGGAAGTTTATGCCTTGATTGTAAATAACTCTATGCAAGAACTCATGCCCACCACCGCCGTAATTGTGGATGAAGATTCTTTTGAAAATTATATTGCCCATAACAAAATTTTCTTCTTTGGCAATGGCATGGCAAAATGCAAAGAGGTTTTATCTCGCCACACCAATGCCCATTTTATAGAAGGCATAAACCCCTCTGCAAAAAACCTTATAGCACTGGCAACCCAACTTTTTGAGGCAGGCAAGACAGAAAACGTTTTCACCTTTGAGCCTTACTATTTAAAAGATTTTGTGAGGACGGGGAAGTAATTATCTAAGGCGCATAGTATTTCCTGTTCACGCAAGATTATATCTTGTGTGGTTTAACGGCCAGTTTATAACTGAAGTGGGCGGGCTTTTAAAATTAACAACGCCAGCCGCACTTAAGTTAAAACCTTTAGCTCATGACCGTAGGGAATAAACTTGCCATCAGAAATTCCAAGATGCAATCTTGAAATAGCAAAAGGTTTTAAAAAAGGATTTTCACTTACTCCTCACTCCTTCCCTTCCAAGTTCCGTTTTGGTAATCCTTTTCTTCTTGGTTTGTCTTTTTAATTTCTTCGTCGGAGATAGATTTATTAACTATCTTTTTTAGCTTGGGCTGCCCTGCCTCCACCCATGCGCTATACCAAAGTGAGCCCACCGCTTTTATGGCTTGGCGCAGGCGGCGTTCCACTTGCCCATCTAGCATATCGGAGTATGCTTTGGAGAAAGATTCGGAATAATCACGCACTGTTTTTTTTCCCTTTTGGGCGAAGGAATATTTTTGGTCTTCAGAGAAAGACTCCGTTATTTTTTTTTCAAAATTAAATACAGAATCAAGGCAGGTATTGCTTGCCAAAACAATGCTCCAAGCCAATTGCAGTGGGCTCTCAACCAAAGCAGCTTTGCCCACAAAATAGTTGTAATCATTGCCATAAAGCTCCGGTATTCTGGATTCCCAAAAGGCATGTAGCCCCTTTTGGTTGGTGAACTGTCCGTCATAATTGCTGCTGGTGTGTAATGGCACGCAGGCATCTGCCATATAGTGCCCAATATCGGCAGAAAGCCTGAGAATTCTGCTGGAATCTTTGTCTTTAAAAGCCTTCACCAAATTCATATAAACCAAATTGATTTGCCACGGCACAGTGCCATAAGCATACAAACTAACTTCTGTAAAACGGGCTACTGCATCCCGCCATCTGTGGGGCAAAGTGTCATAAGGGAAATGACCGTAATGGTCTAAATCAATATAATGTTTGGGTGCCTCTTTAGGGTCGGAGTAGCGGCGTTTGTCGGGGTCAACGGCGTGCTCTGTTATAAAATCAATATTGCTTTTGTAGAAGCCAACCATATCCTTAGGCAAGGTAAAAACTGCCACATGGTTTATCTTTTTATGCGCCCAAAATCCCCAGCATTTTGCGGTGGCTGGTAATAGAATTATGATTAAATAAAGTAGGAGTTTTTTCATAAGAAATTATAAGGCAAAGGTAATTGAAAAGGGAATGATGTAGGATTAAGATTAGGTTACCCATTTCTTTTTTATACATGATTAAAATCATATCTCAATCCATAAAAATTTCTTATTTAAATTCTTTCTAAATAAAAATTACGTCTTAGTTTTGCCCCATAATTTTTATCAATGTTCAAAACGCTATACCTTTTTTCATCACTGCTATTTGCTTCCACAACTTTAGTGGCGCAGGGCACTCTTACTGCAGAAGACTCACTCAATAAAAATACGCAGAGCACGCCGTCACACACTACTATTGGAGGCTACGGCAATGTGCTTTATCAAAATGATTTCAATGCTCAAACCTCTGAGATAAACCTTGAGAGGATGGTGCTTTTTTTTGGGCATAAATTCAGCAACCGCATTGGTTTTTTTAGTGAATTAGAATTAGAGGATGCTAAGGTTGCTGGCGGAAGTGTAGGTGGTGAATTGGCACTGGAGCAGTGTTATCTTAAATTTAATTTTAACCCAACCAACTACCTTGTAGCAGGATTATTTTTACCACGAATTGGGATACTTAATGAAAATCATTTACCGAATACTTTTAATGGAAATGAGAGAACACGTGTGGAAACTTTAGTGATTCCAAGTACATGGCGGGAGTTGGGCATTGGCTATTATGGCAGCATGAATAGCTTCCCCATTAGTTATAATATTGGCTTAGTAAACGGACTCAACAGCAGTGCCTTTGAGCATGGTTCCGGAATTAGAGAAGGTAGATTTGAGGGCAGAACAGCCACTGCAAATAACCTTGCTATCACTGGGGCATTGCAGTTTTTAAAAGGAGATTTTAAAGCACAAATCAGTGGGTATTATGGAGGGACAGTGGGCTTAGCACCAAGGGAGGCAGATAGTTTAAAACTTACTTCAGGTTTTTTTGGGACTCCTGTAATGCTTTGGGAAGCCGATGCACAATATGTGGCTAAAGGCTTTACAGTAAAGTTACTTGCTGCCATGCTTTCCATCCCTGATGCTAAGGATATCAACCGTGCTTATGCTAATAATACTGCAACCTCCGCTTATGGTGGATATGCAGAGGTGGGCTATAATATTTTGCAGACTTATGAGAAATACAAAACCCAACAATTGATTGTTTTTGGTAGATATGAGAAGCTGGATTTAAATGCATCTCTCCCTGCTAATGGCATTACAGATGGTACGCTGAATCAAACTCATATTGTTGCGGGCTTTAGTTATTTGCCACTTAAAAATGTGGTAATAAAAGCAGACGTAAGGTTCATGCAAACTGGCAAACAAAACCCTGATTTAATTATTAACCTAAACCCTATAGCGCTACCCTATCAGCAAAATAATACTTTGCTAAATTTGGGTATTGGCTATGCCTTTTAACTAGGATGCAAAGGAGAGATTTCATAAAAACGAGTTGTGGTTTCTGTGTTGCAGTGGGGGCAGGTATTCTGTTGGGTTCTTTGGCGTCATGCAATCAAATACCCATTTATAAAACAGAAATTACTAACCGAAAAATTACTGTCCCCATTACACTCTTTGATAAAACTGATTTACAAATCATCCGCCCCAAAGGTTATGAAAATGACATTGCTTTACGAAAAGTTTCTGATGGAAAATACACCGCGCTTTTAATGCGCTGCACCCATGCTGATAATGGTTTGATGAGTAGCGGAAATAACTTCCAATGCAACCTGCATGGGAGTACTTTTGATAAGGATGGAGGAGTTACCAAAGGGCCGGCAGAGTATCCTTTAAAAAGATTTAATACAGAAATAAAAGATGGACAAATCATCATTACTATAGAGTAAATATACGTGACCTAAAATCTTCACATCTTTTTTTACCTTTGCCCCAATGCACCCAACCCAACCCATAGAAATTCTTGATGCCGTGGCAATCCGCCAAAAGGTAAACCGCATGGCTTATCAGGTGTATGAAAATAATTATGGTGAAGCGGAACTCCTAATTTGCGGCATTGCAGAACGCGGGTATTTATTGGCAGAAAAAATTCATAATACGCTGTTGGGAATTGCAGATTTCAAATTGCAATTGGCTAAAGTAAGTGTAGATAAAAACGCCCCAAACTCTGAGGGAGTAAGTATCAATCCACCTTTTGTAGGGATGGAAAATAAAGTTGTTATCCTTTGTGATGATGTACTTTACTCAGGCAGAACTTTGGCCTATGCCTCTGTTCCCTTATTAAATGCGGGAGTAAAAAAGTTGCAATGTTTGGTGCTGATTCACAGAAACCATTTGCACTTCCCAATACAGCCCACCTATATTGGGATGCAGCTTGCCACTACTTTGCAGGAGAATGTGGAAGTGGATTTTGCCAACGAAAAAGTAACACTTGTATAGTGTGCGGTTTTATCAGATTCCCTTTTTTGTAAAACTATTCTTTCCCAATTATATTTGGGAAATTCACACCAAGGAAAAAACTATTTACATCACTTTTGATGATGGCCCAACACAGGAATTAACCCCTTGGATTCTGGAGACTCTTGCTGCCTATAATGCAAAAGCTACCTTCTTTTGTGTGGGGCAAAATGTAGAAAAACATCCTGAGCTTTT
>JAPLCZ010000202.1 GCA_026391915.1 Bacteroidota bacterium
TTTCTTACCTCACCATTACTGAATTTTATAGTTAGTTGGTATCCCTGTATTTCAAGTATGCTGGCGGGTTTAATCATTGTAATGGTTGTATTTTATGAAAGTCTTTAGAGTCCCACATTTCTAGCAATTCCTCTTTATGAATTTCCGTCCATGCAGTTACTAATTTTAATTTACTTAATGGCAAATCCCCGTTCATCAAATTTCCGTTTTCTATTAGAATGTTCGCTTCAAACTCTCCATATTTAGTTTTGAAATGAGGCGGGTTATGGTCATTAAAGAACATATACATTATCAACCCGTAAAATCTGCTTATCTCAGGCATTTGCTTTTTCCCCACAAAAATAATTAATAAAGTCTTTACACCATCAAACAATAATTGAGGTTGAATAATCCTAATGATATTTATTAGCGCAATACCTGATATATATCAGTTTTGCATTGCTAATGCAAATTCAATTTTGCATTGATGAATTTTCAACATTTCAATCCCCGCATTTTTGAAAAGCCTTAATCAATTAGAAAATGAAAACTCGGATGACAAACCCCATTGGGGTTATGAATCCTACCGCGACAGCCTAACTACCGTAAATGAATTTGGCAAAAGAGTTTGGGTTTATGCCAAAAAACCTTTTGGCAAATGGTACAAATGGCGTGGCGTAGTTGGCTATATTTTGTTGGCATTTTTCCTCACTGCTCCTTTCATAAAAGTGAGTGACCACCCCATGTTGCAGTTTGATTTTGTGCATAGAAAGTTCGTGCTATTTGGCAGTGTTTTTTGGCCGCATGATTTCTATATTTTCTTAATTGGGTTCATCAGTTTTATTGTTTTTATATTTCTGTTTACTGCGGCTTTTGGCAGGCTTTGGTGCGGATGGGCTTGCCCCCAAACTATTTTTATGGAAATGATTTTTCGCAAAATTGAATACCTTTTTGAGGGCGATGCCATAGCCCAACGCAAACTCACTAAGCAGCGTTGGGATGCTGAAAAAGTTTTACGGCGTGGCGGAAAACTTTTTGTCTTCTACCTCATCTCATTCGTGATTGCCAATGTCTTTTTGGCTTATATCATTGGCTCAGAAAATTTGCAAACCATCATTTTTGATAACCCACTTAACCACACCAAAGGCCTTACCGCTATCATGATTTTTTCCGGTGTTTTCTTTTTTGTTTACGCCTATATGCGGGAACAGGTTTGCACTATTGTGTGTCCTTATGGCAGGCTACAAAGTGTGCTGATGGATACGCATAGTCTTGTGGTAGCATATGATTACAAACGTGGCGAAGGCAGAGCCAAATGGGGGAGGAGTCGTGATGAAAAAGCAGGTGATTGCATTGACTGCTATCAGTGTGTGGATGTGTGCCCAACAGGAATAGATATCCGCAACGGAATACAACTGGAATGTGTGAATTGCACTGCCTGTATTGATGCCTGCAATATGGTGATGGATAAAATTCATAAACCACGAGGGTTGGTAAAATTTGCCAGCATAAATGGCATAGAAAAAGGCGAAAAATTTAGCTGGAATGCAAGGCGCATTGCCTACTCTGTTGTGCTATGCGTTTTAGTGGGTGTGCTGGTAACTATCCTTAGTGTGCGGTCTGATTTGCAAGCAACTATTTTGCGCACCCCCGGTATGGCTTTTCTGGAAGTGCCGGGTGGAAAAATCCGCAACATATACAATGTAAAAATCCTGAACAAAACCTTTAAAGATTTGCCAGTTGAACTGAAACTGGAATCCATCAACGGTGACCTTGCTTACATTGGCAAAAACCATATTAAAGTGCCAAAAGAAGATTATGGAGCAGGTATAATATCTATTGATATCAACAAAGATAAACTCCCCTCCTCAAGTACCCATATCCTCATTGGGATTTATAGCAATGGCAAAAAACTCCAGACTGTAAAAACCAATTTCATGGGGCCGGAGGTGTATAAATAAATTAAAAATGTAAATTAAATCAACCTCACCCCAACCCCTCTCCAAAGGAGAGGGGCAAGTCCTTCTCCTTTGGAGAAGGTGTCCGAAGGACGGATGAGGTCAAAACAACAAAACAAAATGAAAACAAATCCCCCACAAAAAACAAACAAACCCAAACCCATTTGGGCTTACGGAATCATTGCTGTATTTATCATTTTCGCAACGCTGATGGTGAGCTTTGCCATAGTGGCATCCAAGCATAAAAGCAATCTGGTAATTACTGATTATTACAAAGCCGAAATTGAGTTTCAGCAGCAGATAAATAAGGCAGATAACTACAGCCACCTTGCGGTAAAACCATTAATTTATTATGATAGTGCAGCGCAAAACCTGAGCATCAAATGGAATAGAGATATAACCAACAAACCCATCATTGGTTACCTTACTCTTTACCGCCCTAATGACCCAAGCAAAGATGTGAAATTCTCACTGACTTCCGCTGAGTTTTCCATTCCATCATCTTTACTTAAAAAAGGAAAATACTTAGCCAAGCTGGATTGGGCTATGGAGGGCAAAAGCTATTACCATCAACAAATAATTATGGTAAAATAATGAACCTCCTCTGGACAGGATTTTTATTAGGAATTACAGGCACCATACATTGTGTGGCTATGTGCGGGCCACTAATTCTTGCCCTGCCATTCAACCAAAATACAAGTACCGCATGGGTAAAAAGATTGCTTTACCATGCTGGCAGAATTACCTCTTACGCCATCATTGGGATGGCAGTTGGCGCAATAGGGGAGGTAGCCTCCATCTTCATTTATCAGCAATGGCTTTCAGTAATTAGCGGCGTTATTATTTTATTAATCCTTGCCCTTAAATTCCTGAAAATAAAAACCAATTTCTTCCCTCCTGCTTTCTTAAAAATCCCATCGTCCCTCATCCAACAGATGCGTGGCAAAAACACTTTCTTTTTTACCCCAATTATGGGGATGCTTAACGGCTTCCTGCCATGCGGTTTGGTGTATATTGCCGCCACTGCCTCCTTTGGAGAAGGCAGTGGTATTTATAGCATTGAATATATGCTGGCATTTGGTGCAGGCACATTACCCGTGATGCTTTTTCTGCCCCTTATTTCTAAGTTTTTATCTGCTAAAATCAATCTCTCTTTCAGCAAAATATCGCCCTACTTAGCCACTATAGTTGCCTGCCTTTTTATCCTGCGTGGCCTGGCACTTGGCGTACCCTATCTCAGCCCAAAAATCTCCCACCAAGAGCCCAATAAAGTGGAGGGGTGCTGTGAGAAGATGGAATAATGAAGAATGAAAAGGGATAGAAAAATATGTTTGGTATGCCACCAACCATGGCAACAGAGTTTAGCTGTGAGGTAAAGAACTATGCGGCTCACTGCGTAAAACTCTGCGTGGCTCTGCGAGAACTTTATTTTCTGACAACTGACAACTGAT
>JAPLCZ010000193.1 GCA_026391915.1 Bacteroidota bacterium
CAGTGGCTGCACCTTTCATCATTTGCAGTATCACAGGGCGGTATTTACTCCATAAAGGGAAGTAGGGGCTATTAATAGTTTCTGATGGCAGCATATAGTTTTGTTTTGTTACCCTATGGTTAAATTCCATAAAAAGCAACGCTGCAAAGTTAGGGGTAATATAATGAGACTACCATCTAATTAATTATAAAATAAAAAACAATCTATTTACCCTTCTTATCTGGCATATTCTTAAAGATGGAGACATAATTTTCTAATTCAGATAAAAGCTTTTTAATGTCTTTATCTTTGGCCTCTGGGTAAAGATTTTTAACATCTTCAGTAGTTTTTTTTAAGGCATCTTTTGCTTTTTTGTAATCCCCAGCATCAAAAGATTCTGCCATCACTTTTAGGGTTTGGTTCATGACGGCAATACAATAAAGTCGTTTTTGTTCTGTGTAATAAACCAATTGATAACCCACGGCAGGATTCCATTGCAGGTAGGCTTTTTCCTCATCAGTAATTTTCTTTCCTGTTTTTAACTCTGTATAACTGAGCCTAACGGTTACCGGTTTTTTCTCAATACTTTCATCTGGATTCTTTAAATCAAAACTCACCAAAGCAAGTTTACTCATGCCGGGATATACATTTTTAAGATTGAGAGAAACGTAATTATCTGCCTTCTTATAAAATGGAAATCCATAAATCTGTTTAAACACAATCATATTATTATAAAGAATATCAACTGTTACATCTTTAGCAATTGGGTTCATTACTGATTGCATTTCATGCATAAAAATTTCATCCATGTTGGCGCTATCACCTACATATTGCATGAGTCCGCCACCCGTTGTGGCAAGTTGCTTTAGCAGCGCATAATTATAATCATTGCCCACACCAATGGCTGATAAATCAATTCCTCTGGCATTGTATTCTTTAGATTTTTTGAGGGTGGTGGGTACATCATCCTGTCCGTATCCATCACTTAAAAGCACAAGGCGATTGGTATAGTTGGGGCTTATATTGTGTAGTACCTGTTCATAGCCTTCTACCAATCCATTATAGATATTGGTGCCGCCACCGGGTTGTATTTCGTCAATCATCTTGGCAATTTTAAGTTTATCAGAACCCAGTTTTTGGGTAGGTAAAATCACACTCATATAGCTTTCAAAAACCACTATTGAAATCATATCAGTGGGGCGCAGTTGGGAGATATATTTGGTAAGGGCAATCTTCAATTTTTCTATACGGTAATAGCCCGCCATGCTACCACTCCTATCCAAAACAAAACATACATTTAGTGGTGGAGATTTCAACGGGTCGTAGTCTGGGTTAGCTGCAAAATCTACTTCCAGCAAAGCTTCTTTTGCATTTTTATTTACTTTATTATTTCCCCAAATCAATGAAATACTAAAGGGCTTATTTTTAGGTTTTGGGATTTGTTTGGTGATGAAATTTTCAAATTCAATCAAGAATAATTTATCGGCATTAGGGATAAATTTTTCAGGATGTTCCAGCTTAGGGTCAGGGATATAAGTGATGTTCATAGCCCCTGTAAAAAAGCCAATGGTTTCTGAAATGTCAATCACATCCACATCCTTTTGGAACGGGAAATTTATCATGTATTTTTTACCGGTAGGCAACATGAATTTAGCTAATCCTTCATTATTGGTAATGGCTTTATAAATTTTTGTTCCGTGGATTTCTGACAAATAAATGGGTTGGTTTGGGGCAATTTCACCACCCCCGTCTTTTACCCGTATTGTATAATATGCTTTGCCTGTACTTGCACGGTCAATGCCCCGTAAATCCTGCAAGATTGTATCACCGGATATTTTTTGTGGGATATTCAAAGGCTCATATTGTATGGTTACAGTTTGGATAACACCCTCACTCATTCCAAAATCTATATAGTCCAAATTAAGGACATCAGCCACATCAATATCGTACTTATTATTGTTGGGCAACATAAAAGTAGCAAGCCCTTTATAGTCGGTGCTAGCCTCAAATATTTTTTTATCTCTAAGACTAACCACATGTATTTTGGTATTGGTTACGGGTACTCTATCTCTGGTTTCTAAAACCACTTCTGCCACAATATTTCCTCGTCTTGGGCGTGGGGTTGTGTTGAAGCTTTGAGGTTCAATACTGAATCCATTTCTATCAGTTTTTTGTAGGGCAAGGCGGCGTGCAAGTTCTTCATCAAAAGGCAAACTCAACATTTGTTCTTTAGTAATTCCAGGCTCTACAGTTACTGATTTTGTCTCCGGCATCCCGTTGAGTTTGATGTTCCAGTTGCATATTT
>JAPLCZ010000213.1 GCA_026391915.1 Bacteroidota bacterium
TATAACCAACGTGGTGAGGCATATTATCTGGATAGTAAGGGGAACGTAATGCCCCTCTCTGACCATTATAGCGCAAGGGTTGTGGTGGCATCCACGCCCTATGAGGCAAAGGAAAATGACAGCATCATCAACCACCTAAATGCAAAACTTTTTGCACTGGCAAATGCCATCAATAAAGATAGTTTTCTGTTTGCGCTTACAGGCCAAATTGCCTTTGACTCTGCACAAGAATTCAGCATCATCCCACGTATGGGAAATTTTGAAATTGTGCTGGGAGATACCTCAGTGCTTGAGGACAAATTTATCCGCCTCAGGAGTTTTTATAAATCAGCCCTGCCACAAGAAGGTTGGGAAAAATACAGTACCATCAGTTTAAAATATAAACATCAAGTAATAGCAACACGAAAAGAATTAGCCAATGAGTAACACAAATGACATTGTTGTAGGCCTAGATATAGGTACTACCAAAATTTGCGCAATAGTAGGACGCAAAAATGAGTACGGGAAAATTGACATCCTGGGGATGGGCAAAGCCGAATCTGAAGGGGTATCACGCGGCGTGGTCATCAACATTCAGCAAACGGTAAATGCCATCAAAGAAGCGGTGGATATTGCTTCCAAAAAATCCAACGTGGATATCAAACTTGTGAATGTGGGGATTGCAGGTCAGCACATCAAATCTCAACAACACAGTGGCGTTATTGTCAGGAGTTTTTCTGAGGATGAAATTACAACTCTTGACCTTGACCGCCTCCGTGATGATATGCAGAAATTAGTGATGCAACCCGGGGAAGAAATCATCCATGTAATTGCACAAGAATATACAGTGGATAGCGAAACCGGAATCAAGCATCCTATTGGGATGGCGGGTGTGAGGTTGCAAGGAAATTTCCATGTAATTACGGGGCAGGTGACGGCAGCAAAAAATATTTATCGTTGTGTAAATAAAGCGGGGTTGGAGGTATCAGACCTCATTCTTGAGCCCATTGCTTCTTCCGATTCTGTGCTTACTGATGAAGAAAAAGAAGCAGGTGTTGCCTTGGTGGATATTGGTGGTGGCACTACTGATATTGCTATTTTTCATGATGGAATTATCCGCCATACTGCGGTGATTCCATTGGGCGGAAATATTATTACTGATGATATAAAAGAGGGGTGTGCCGTGATGAAAAAACAGGCAGAACTCTTGAAAGTAAAATTTGGTTGCGCCTTGGCTGATGAAACCAAAGACAATGAAATTATCAGCATACCCGGGCTAAAAGGCAGGGATGCCAAAGAGATTTCTGTGAAGAATCTTTCGCATATTATACAGGCAAGGATGGAGGAAATTTTTGAACACGTTTATTATGAAATAAAAGCCAGCAATTATGAGAAAAAACTCATTGGTGGCATTGTGGTAACAGGTGGTGGTGCGCAGCTAAAACACATCTCTCAACTTATAGAATTTGTAACCAGTCTCAATGCCAGAGTGGGCTACCCTAATGAGCACCTCAGCGGCAAAGGAATGACGGAAGAAGTGAAAAGCCCTATGTATGCCACGGGTATTGGCTTGGTGATGCGGGGCTTCACCGAGTTGGAGAGCAAAGCCTCTAAAAATGATAATAAAGAAACCATCCAACAGCCCAAACAAAAAACAGGAAGCTGGTTTACAGACTTCATGAAAAAAGGCAAAAGCTGGATGGAAGATGAAACCGCTGCGGATGATTTCAGCAACTAAAATAAATACTAACTAACACAAACATAAAAATTAAAAAGACAATAAAATGGAACTACTAAGAAACAACAATGAGGCATCTATCATCAAAGTATTTGGTGTAGGTGGCGGGGGCAGCAATGCCGTTAATCACATGTATCAACAAGGAATTAAAGGAGTTGATTTTGTGATATGTAACACTGATGCACAGGCTTTGGAACTAAGTCCTGTACCCAACAAACTACAGATTGGAAATAATTTAACCGATGGCAGAGGGGCAGGATCAGAGCCGGAAGTGGGGCGCAAAGCTGCACAAGAAAGCACTGAGGACATCCAAAAGATTTTGAAAGATGGAACCAAGATGGTTTTCATTACCGCAGGGATGGGTGGAGGCACCGGCACTGGTGCAGCACCTGTAATTGCAAAACTTGCAAGAGATTTAGGAATCCTTACTGTGGGTATTATCACCGTGCCTTTTGGATTTGAGGGCAAACGCAGAAAAACTTCTGCTATTGAGGGGTTGGAAAATCTCAAAGAACATGTGGATACTTTAATTGTAGTTGAGAATGAAAAACTCCGCCAAATGTATGGTAACCTAACTATGTCATCAGCATTTAGCCATGCGGATAATATCCTCACAACTGCCGCCAAAGGTATTGCGGAAATCATCACTGTGCCCGGGTATATCAATGTGGATTTTGAAGACGTAAAAACTGTAATGAGCAATAGTGGTGTAGCCATTATGGGTTCTGCCGTTGCAGAAGGTGAGGATAGAGCTTTGCGTGCTGTAGAAGGCGCACTCCTTTGCCCACTCCTCAGCGAAAGCAATATACAAGGGGCTAAGCATATCCTGCTTAATATCACCAGTGGTTTGCATGAAATTACCATGGATGAAATCAGTATTATCACGGATTATATACAAGAAGAAAGTGGCACTGATGCCGATATGATTTGGGGACATTGCTATGATGAAACCATGGGCAACCACATCATGGTTACCGTAATTGCTACAGGGTTTGAGGGCAAAAGTCCAAAGGCCTCTGCGCCTAAAGTAGAAGAGAAAATTGTTCATAATCTCACAGAAGAAAAATCAAACATGCCCATGGTAAATATACCTAATATGTTTGGTAGCCCGGTGAGCATTACACCCCCTGCCAGCATTATTGAGGAGCCGGTTTTAAAAGAAGAAGAATCCTTTTTTGATGAAGAACTTTTTAAACCCCTTTCTGCTTCTTTCTCCAATAAAAAAGAAGAAACTGAAGATGATAAACTGGAACGCATCCGCAGAGAAACCGACTTCCTTAAAACCCATAATGGGCTTACAGAAATTGAGAAAGAGCCTGCTTTCCAACGCCGCAAAATAAAGCTGCGTGAGATTCAGCATTCTTCTGAAAGCAGTGTTTCTAAACTCTCTTTAACAGATGATTTTGAAAACCCTATTGGCGGAAATTCTTTTCTGCATGACAATATAGATTAAGAATAAACCTCACCCCAACCCCTCTCCAAAAGAGAGGGGCAAAATAAATCTCCAAGGTTTTTAAAACCTTGGAGGTTTTGCAACCAAGATTTTTTTGGGTTCTGTCATATATTTTTTTGTGGAAAGCCTCACTGCTAAAGTGAGGCTTTCGGTTTTATATGCCTTACGGTTACATTATAAAAACTCACTCCCTTATTTTAATAATTAACAGTTTTATTATAGTATATTATATTATCATTATAATTATTTACAATTCAATTTTAATAACTTACATTTACATTATAAAAAGTAACCTTGTCATTTTAATAACTAACAATAAAATTTTAAGAATTCACGTTATAATTATAATAATTTACAATTTCATTTTATCTATTAACGTATCCATTATAAGACCTCATATAACCATTTCTATTTCTTACAATCAAATTTGAACTATACCTTTGCCCACGCTATGCAGAAACGACAAATCGCAAAACTCAATATGTATAACCGTATGGTCACCCTCAAAACCGAGGTGGATAACGACCCCATCTTCTCCAGCCTCCCGGGCTTCTCCACCCTTTGGGCACAGTTCATGGCAGGCATCCCACCCATTGCGGAGACCGCACAGCAGCAATCCATTCCCATCACCCATGCCGCCGCAGATAAAATTGCAAAGCGCCTACTAATGCTTGATGAAGCCACCACCATCCACCTCGTCGTACAAGCATATGCCGTAACCTTATTAGATAATACCCTTGAGTTAGAAATGGAATTCCCCACTTCCCGTATATCCCAAACCTCAGAGAGCAAAACCATAGAGCACTGCCAACTCATCCATGATAAAGCCCTTGATAACGCCGCCCAAATTGCGGCCCCCGGCTATGATGTTACCATTGGCATGATAAACTCCCTCCAGCAGCGCATCACAGATTTCAAAGCCGTTATCAATGCACCAATAATAGCAGACCAAGCCCACGCCCAACTCACCGCCACCCTCCCCACCATGTTCAAATCCCAAGATGCCATACTCGCCAAGCTTGATAAAATCGCCGCCCTCCTCATCCGCAACCACAAAAGTTTACACACACTATGGGTCAGCGCCAGAATCCATTCTAATTTCGCCCAATCCCATCCAAGCCTTCGCGGCAAAATCATAGATTCCCAAACCCGCAAGGGCATCCCACACGCCATCATAAAAATTTTAGAGCTCAACAAAACCTATAAAACAGGCATCAAAGGAAACTACAAAACCGCCCACCTGCCAGAAGCCTACTACACCCTCCAAATCACCGCCCCCGGCTATCATCCCCACACCCAATCCACCACCATCATAGCAGGCAAACACATCATACTAAACATCACCCTTAATCATTTGGTGTAGCCCCTTTTTGTCACCCTTAGCTTGCCGAATCCTTTTTTGTCACTCTGAGTTTGTCGAAGAGTGGGTGCAATGCAAAAGCGAAAGTTTGAGTCATACTGGTCAGGATTTAATTAATCCTGTCCTTTTTACTATAAGCATTTATAATGCGCCAATAAACAAACAAAGCCCCGCCTACAGCGGGGTTTGCTGTTTTATAATCTTTTTGTAAGATTATACTGCATCCCAAAAAATAAAGAAGAGTTATTAAGAGATAGATTTAGGTTGGTTGTATGGATGGGGAAGCCTTGGTATTTCCATTCATTAATTTCAAAAGATATTGGGGAGTATTTAGCACTAACCCCAAGCCTTGCATTAATGCAATAAATCAAGCAAGGCACTATGCTAAATTTTAAAGTTTGCAAGGTGGCTCTTCTTTCCCAATTTGGGTAAACATTATTGCTATAGGCTGCTTTGCTAAATTCATTGCCCAAAATATAATCAGTCCTAAAAGAAGTTTGCAAATACAGTTTTTCAGTTATTGATTTATTTAAGGTAAAGCCCCCTTGGAAAATGAAATGATTAGTAACTGTAGAAAAGGAACTAAAAGAAGTAAAGTTGATGTCTTGGTCAGACCTCATGCGCTTATATCCAATCCCAAAATTCAGTGCAATGCTATTTGATAAAAATAACTGATAAGTAGGTATTAGTGCGGCGTATTGGTTGGAGGTTGTATAACTATAAATTGGAGACAAACCACTGTTGATGCTATTGCCATACTGCAAATCCAACCCAATAATATTACTCCCTTTTGCAATTTGTCCATTGCACACATTAAAGAATATTGTACTTAGAATTAGAGCTATAATTAGTGATGATTTCATTCCTCTCTTTTCACAACTATAGTTTCAGTCTTTGAAATCCTATTACTGTTTTCAGAATACCTACATAGCATCTTCCCTATCCCTATGCTTCACCCTTTTGGATTGTAGGGGGTTGGCAGTAGCCTCTGCATAATCCGCCCTGTTGCGGAGGATTTTGCAGGCGGTAAATACTGCTTCTCTAAAAGAGGATTCATCAGCTATATTTTGGGTGGCAATGCCGTAGCCTACGCCATGGTCTGGGGAGGTGCGCACTATAGGCAAGCCAGCAGTAAAGTTTACCCCTTTGGCAAAGTTCATCATTTTAAAAGGGGCTAAACCCTGGTCATGATACATGCAAAGCACACCATCAAAATTGTGATACATATGCGTGCCCCAAAAGCCATCTGCAGGGTAGGGGCCAAAAGCCAAAACGCCATGTTTTTCTTTTGCTTCTTCTATAGCAGGGGTAATGAAATCCTTTTCCTCAGTGCCCAAAAGACCGTTTTCTCCGGCATGAGGGTTAAGGGCAAGCACCGCAATCTTGGGGGCATTTACAAAGAAATCCTCCTCCAGCGCAGTGTTGTATTGTATCAGTTTATCAATAATCTTTTCTTTGATAATATGCTTCGGCACTTCTGAGATTGGGATGTGACCAGTAACCATTGCCACATTAAAATGTTCTCCGGTAAGTATCATCAAAGCTTTTGCGCCAAAAGCATCTGCCAAAAACTCTGTATGCCCCGGGAATTTAAACTCCGCTGATTGGATATTATGCTTATCAATAGGGGCTGTGATGATGCCATCAATCTTACCATTTTTAGCATCTTCCACGGCAGCTTTTAAAGAGAGCAAAGCATATTTGCCAGTGCCCGGTGTGGGTAATCCTAAAGTAAAATTAATATTCTCCTCCCAAAGGTTAATCAGGTTTATTTTGTTAGGACTGATGAGATCAATTTTATTAACCACAAACACATTAAAGTTTTTTGCCCCAACAATATTCTTAATGTAATTAATGGCGGATGTGGAGCCATAGATTACAGGGGTGCAGTAGTCCAGCATTTTGGGTTCACTAAAGGTTTTAATAATCACCTCCATCCCAATGCCGTTTACCTCACCTATAGTGATGCCCAATACGGGCTTCTGTTTGTTACTCATTTATTTTTTTAGTCTTGGTCTTCCCCTTTTACCTGTTCTTACTTTTCTTTTCCTGCTGAGTTCTTTATTGATAAAATCAAGCACCAAACGCACCCCTACTGCTGTAGCATTTTTGCCACGGTAGCTATCAGTAGTGCTAATAAATGCTGGGCCAGCAATATCAAAATGTAACCAAGGATAATTGGTAAAATGCTCTAAGAATTTACCTGCAGTAATAGCGCCTGCCATAGTGCCGCCGCTAATGTTTTTCATATCTGCAATGTCTGATTTTAACATTTCACCATATTCATCCCAAAGTGGGAACTCCACCAATCTTTCGTAAACATCTTTACCGCTTTCTACAAATTGAGATTTGTGGTCATCAAGCGCGGTGCCCATAAACACAATTCCTTTTTCGCCAATAGCCCTTGCTGCAGCACCTGTGAGTGTTGCAAAATCTATCACTAAATCGGGTTTATATTTTTTTGCATAATGCAGCGCATCTGCAAGTATAAGCCTACCTTCTGCATCTGTATTTAAAACTTCTACGGTTGTGCCATCAGAGATGGTAATTACATCACCAGGAGTTACGGCATTGCCACTTGGTCGGTTATCCGTAGCTGGTATTAATCCAATTAGGTGAATAGGCAAATTCATTTTTGCGGCGGCATACATAATACCTGTTACCACTGCCCCACCTGCCATATCACATTTCATGGTATCCATGCTGCCAGCAGTTGGTTTTAAGGATAGCCCACCAGTATCATACACAACACCTTTACCCACTAAAATATAAGTCTTTTTATTTCTTCTCCTTGGTGGGTTATGTTCAAGAATATTAAAAGTTGGGGGGTCAACACTGCCTTTATTTACAGCAAGTAATCCACCCATTTTCAAGGCTTCAATTTTTGCTTTGTTAAGCACCTCTACTTTAAACCCGGCTTCTTTACCAAGGCGTTTTATTTCATTGCTAAAAACTTCTGCGGTGAGGAAACTTACAGGCTCATTCACCAAATCTTTAACAGCTTCCATTGCCTCTATTTTAAAAGCAAGATTTTCAACATCACCCGTTTTTAGCCTAACACGATTAATGTAAATTGCCTTTAAAGAATATTTTGATTTCTCTTTTTTATATTTCTCAAACTGATAAGTGCTCAAAGCAAGCCCCTCAGCAAAAGCCAAAACAAAATCGCGGTTATTCTTTTCGCAAGAAAGTTGAACCGTAGCGATATTATTTGTTTTTAATTCATTATAAAGTTTATAGCCCGCTTTACGGGCATCTTCCAAAGCAATATGTTTCTCTTTGGTGGGGTCAATAAATTGGACTATTACGTCCTTTTTGCCTTCATAAAAACCAATAACACTTTTTGCATTTGCCTTATAATATTTGGCAAGGGCAAGTTGTCTTTGGGATAGTCCTAATCTTCTGAAAAGAGGTTTTGGGGTTTCAAACAACAGATGTGCAAAAGCTTGGTTTTTTACCCTGTTGTCGCTAAGTTGAATTTTTACCATGGATAATGAATTTAGTTTTTTTTTAGTTGCAGTTTGCAGCAAAGATATAAAATTATGTGAAACAGTTGTCAGTTGTCAGTTGTCAGAAAAAAGGAAAAAGCATTTATAAATATCCACAGAATTCAGTAGTGAGAAGAATTAATACTCTCACATTGAATTCAGGGATTGCTTCCCCGAAGTGTCGGGACGGGCTGTACCTCGTAATGAAGGTGGGTTACTTTTTTTACTGATAACTGATAACCGACAACTGTAAACTATTTGGCCATTTCCGCCAGCTTATACCCCAAATAACCCATAGGTATATACGCCCCTCCTAAATCTAAAACACTAAACCATGTGGGTGATGGCACTAACAAAACCATCTGGATGCCACCTGCTAAAAATAATACACTTATTGCCATAGCAAATTTCATTTTATGAGTAGCAGCAATGAGGCATGCTATAAAAGCCCCTACCAAGGTGCCTATGGCATGTGCTAAAAAAGGCATTAAAAAATGTTTAGGTTCAAATAAATGCATGCTTGCTTTTAACCCTTCTACCGTGGTAACATCAGCACCAGCAGGTGGTGGGATGATGGAGCTACTTATCATTACAATTCCCATGTTTACGGCACCTCCTAGTGCAAGGCCAGCCAGTACTCCCAAAATGTTTTTAATAATTGGATTCATGTTTTTTTTGTTTTATGTTGGGGCAAATATATTATTTTATAAAATGAAAATTTAGTGCAGCTACCTTTGCTGCTTAAACTCTTGGTTTGTGATGGGAAAAACTTGAAAAAGGTTGTTACCCTGAGGTTATTCCCTACGGTCATGAGCTAAAGGTTGCCGAAGGGCATGGTTCGGCAAGCTCACCATAGCAAAAATTATTAATATGATAACAAAAATAAAAGTAGAAACCATTTATAACTGCTCTTTGGAGAGGGCTTTTAAAACCCCTATACTATGTGATGTTGCCAAGGTGCACACAGGCTTTGGCATAATGCCCAAAGTAACCCATTGCACTGAGGATGAAAATTGGGGAAAACCCGGCCATATTAAAAAGGTATTTGTGGCTAAATCTCCCACCTTTGCTGGAGGCGAGGCTTCTACAGATAAGGTACTTGAAAGGATAGAAAATAAGTATTGGAAAATAGAAGTAAGCGATTTTAAATCATGGATGCTGGGATTCTCAAAATTTGTAGGCGAATGGGAAACCACAGAACTGGAGCCCAACAAAATACGGATAGAATACACCTATACTTTATACTCTGATGTTGCTTTGCTCTATCCTTTAAACTGGTTTTTCACCAAAACCTTTTGGCGGATTTATATGAAAAGAGTATTGGAAAATGTTAGAAAAATGGTGAATGAAAATGAGCCGTATTTGTATGAGTAGGGGTTTAATTTTTTTTCTAACCTATTTTAAAAAACATGGTAAAGATTTTCAATAAAGACATTAATATTATGAGAATTGGGATAATTCATTCCCTCACTCAAATCATTGCATTAAGAGTGTTTTTAGGTGAAGATGTCTTCCTTTTGCCACTAGCACTTTCAGAAAATATAGGTTGGGTAATGTTTGGTCTATGGATAGTTTTAAACTTCTTATGTCTTCCATTTATTATAATACTCATAAATAAAAATTTTAACAAAAGGCAAGAATCCATAAAACCTTTGAGAGCAGGACTTAGTATTATTATGACTGGAGTGGTTGGTGGATTTAGTGCAATAATACTTGATATTATTTATTATAAGTTTAGCGTGTTCTCTATTAACAAAGCCTTTGATGTAAGTGATTATAGTGACAATTTTTTACCATTATTAGTGTGTACTATAATAACAATAATTATTGGTGAAGTAATAAGAATAAAGGGAATCACTTGGTGGAATACCAACAGAATAAAAAGTGAAAAGAAATAAGTGCTTGATGATACTCTATTAATGGTAATAACAGTATTCCCCCACCCACTACCTTTGCCCCTACAAACCCACAACTTTTGGAAACCCACTCCCCCAAAAAACATTTAGGTCAGCATTTTTTAAAAGAGAAATCTATTGCAGAGAGGATTGCCAGTAGTTTGCAATTGGGTGGCGTGGCATATAATCATGTAATAGAAGTGGGGCCGGGTAGGGGAGTGCTTACGGATTTTCTTTATCAGAAATTCCAAAGTAATTTATCTCTCATTGAGATTGATAAAGATTTAATAGATGGCTTGGGAGCGCAGTTCCCTGCTTTAAAAAATCAAATCTATAATGAGGATTTTTTGGCGGTAGATTTAGCTAAAATTTCATCAGAGCCATTCGGGCTTATTGGGAACTTCCCTTATAATATCTCTACCCAAATTGTTTTTAAAACCATTGAAAACAGAGAGAGAATCCCTGAGATGGTGGGTATGTTTCAGCGGGAGGTGGCGCAGCGGATTTGTGCAGAGCCGGGTTCAAAGGTTTATGGAATCCTCAGCGCGTGGGCACAGACTTTCTATAAAACGGAATATCTTTTTACGGTGAGTGAGGGCTGTTTTAATCCGCCACCCAAAGTAAAAAGTGGAGTGATTAGGCTCACAAGAAAGGATGATTTGGTGGTGGATTTTGATGCAACATTATTATTGAGGATTATCAAAACTGCCTTTGCGATGCGCCGCAAAACTTTGCGCAATAGTCTTGGTATTTATAAAGATAAATTTGCAGCGATGAATGATGATGCTTTGTTCCAGAAACGGCCAGAACAATTGGGTTGGCAAACCTTTGTGGAGATGGCAAAAGCTTTTAAATAGTTATGGATAGAGGTGTTTTTTTAGTTACGGATACGGTGCCTGGAGATTTTTTAGCGAAGCTAAAAAATCTCCACTTCACCCTTGACTATCACCCTGAATATTCCAATCAGCAGCTTGCCGAAAACATCCACAAATTCACAGGCATTGTTACCAATAGTTATATGGATTTGGGTAAGGAAATGTTGCAGAAAGCTACTACACTAAAATATATTCTGCGCCCTGGTTCTGGTTTAGATAATATTGATTTAGCATTTGCAAAAGAAAAGGGGATTCTGGTTCTCAGTTCGCCAGAGGCAAATAGTAATGCCGTGGCAGAACATGCTATTGGCTTACTGCTTTCTTTGTTTAACAATATTCATTTGGCTTTTGATGAAATGAAAAACCATATTTGGCGCAGGCAGGAAAATACGGGTATTGAGCTCAGCGGAAAAACTGTAGGCATTATTGGATACGGTAATACAGGCACTGCTATGGCAGAGAAACTCTCAGGCTTTGGCGTGAGAATTTTAGTATATGATAAATACAAAACAGCTTTTGGGAATGAGAATGTGGAAGAGGTTTCTTTAGAAAAAATAAAAGACGAGGCGGATATTATTTCCTTCCATATCCCCCTAAACGCAGAAACAAAATACTTAGTGAATGCTGATTTTATATCTTCTTTTAAAAAGAATTTCTACCTTATTAATACCTCCCGTGGAGGTGTTGTAAATCTCAGCGCCTTATTAAAAGGAATAGCAAACGGGAAAATTTCAGGGGCAGCCATTGACGTTTTGGAAAACGAAAAAATGCATTCTTATACCGAAGCAGATTTCAAACTCTTTGATGATTTAATCAATACTAAAAAAGTAATTATCACACCCCACATAGCCGGCTGGACAAAAGAAGCAAGGCGAAATATTTTTATGTTTGTGGTAGAGAAATTAGAGGGGTATTTGGAGGTAAAACCTCCACAGCAGGGTTCTGGAACTTAATATATTCGGTTGCAAACTAACACCAACATTATTGCTACTATGCCGTTGCAGGTGTTGAGGTAATCCAATTTGAAGATTTATTAGAAACTACCAAATAACAGCTGTCGGTAAAAATATGCTGAAAGCATAAGCGGGTTGGGCTGACTGAAACCCCGAAGGGCTCATGAATACCTTAATAAATAATTATAGGATGAATAAACCGAGGCGCGGGCAAAGGCTTGTTCGTGGAAGGATTTTTCAGTCTTGATTTTTTGGTTACTTTTTTATCAAGAAAAAAGTGACAAAATGATTATAAAACATTGAATGGTGTTTAAGTATTTATAAGCGGTTTGATAGGAAATCCTAAGAATTACCATGTATCTCACCTCAACTTTCAACAATTAAAAAAATTGCCCTTGCAGCCTATCAATTTTTTTTCTTAGTTTTGACCCTTGCTAAAAAGGCAAAAGCAGTTTGTAGGTTTCAATAGAGGCGAAACCCGATAAGCGGCAATAAAAATTGCAAAGCAAAAAATTAAAAACCAAACACTTACCAAAAGTTGCATTCCAAATCTTCCAAATTTTGCTACCGATTGAGCAGGGATTATGTTTTTCCTGCTGAGTTAAGGAGTGTATAAATTTGTCTCAGGATTTAAGAAAAAGCAATGCAACACAAACCACTAACAACAATTCTTTTTAAAACCAAAGTTTATGAGAAATAAGATTTTACTGTTAAGTTTCGTATTCATTCTGTTAGCCAAATTTTCTTTTGGGCAGAGCCAAGACGCCGCACTTAAAGGAATAGTTACAGATGAAAAAGGGCAGCCAGCCGCATTTGTAAATGTTGAAGTATTTTTAAATGGTGTTTTAAAAGGACAAAAGCAAACGGACTTTGATGGGGGATATAGGTTTGATGGATTAACCCCCGGAACTTATTCTATAAAATTCACACAAACCGGCTATCAACAAGTAACCATTGAAGATTACCAATTACAAGGTGACCGCACCGCCACACTTAACCAAAAAATTGAGCCGCCAACACTTACTACCAAAGGAGTTGTAATCACAGGCAAAAAACAAATTTATGATAATAATGTAACAGGATTGGTTGCGGGGAAAAGAGAAATAGAACACTCACCAGTAAGAGGCGTAATTGGTTTTATTACTGCACAAACTCCTGGCGGTGCAAATAGTGGTAGTGGTTTAAGTATTAAAGGTAACAGAGGTTATGGAACAGTATACTACGTTGATGGTGTTAAAGTAATTGGTAACGGGTTAAACCTACCTCAAAGTTCCGTTGAGCAAGTTGCCGTAATCTCAGGAGGTATCCCTGCAGAATATGGCGATGCTACAGGAGGTATAGTTGCTATTACTACTAAAGGCCCTTCAAAAGAATTCACAGGTGGCGTTGATATTTTAAGTTCTCAACTTACAGATAATTATGGCTATAATTCTTTAGAAGCTTCTTTATCCGGTCCTATCTTTACAAAAAATATAAAATTAGCAGGTTCTGATAAGGTATTTAAACAACCTGTTTTGGGTTTTGTTTTAGCAGGTTCGTTTACAAATATTAGGGATGGGGCTCCTGGTTATATCCCACAATATAGAGTAAAAGAAAGCGCCCTCAACAAATTAAAAGATAATCCACTTCGCCCTTCGCCTGACCAGTTCGGGATATTTGTCCCCAACTCTAATTATATAACTAAGGCGGATATGGAAGAAACTCCTTACAGGCTTAACTCTTGGAGTAGGAATATTAATGTAACAGGTAAATTAAATTTCCAGCCAACAGACAATATTAATATCACCGCAGGTGGTTCTTATAATTTTGCAGATGCCAATGCTTTTATACGCCAATTCTCTTTGTTCAATTTTGATAATAACCCACAAGTAACGAGTGCTAATTACAGAGGCTATGTACGCTTTAGGCATAACTTAAAATTAGATACTTCAATTTTCAACAGCGCCTACTATTCTGTGCAATTTGATTATACCAAAGCAACTTCAGTAACAGATGATAGAGAGTTTGGTGATGACTATCTTAACTATGGATACATAGGAAAATTTGAAGTGCACCGCCGCCCTTTTTATATTAAGAAAGATGTTATAGTTGATGGAACAAAAATCCAAAATTCTAATGTGCTTTTTGGTTACTTCCCTGATTCTGTAAACTTTACAAGGGGTGGTGTTAATAAAGTTTCTGAGAACTATACACAACGCTATTTTGACCTTGCAAAGAGGGTAAATAGTACCAATCAATTACGTGCATCTGGGGGGCTACTTAACGGTGACCAACCTTTGAATATCTATTCCCTTTGGAGTAATGTAGGTACTAAATATGGGTCATTTGCCAAATCAGAATCTGAGCAATACTCTGTAAAATTTGTGAGTGCTTTGAGTCTTAAAAAGAAACACAATATCAAATTTGGGGTGGATTATGAACAACAGGTTTCCAGAGGATTTAGTATTTCTACAAGTTCTATGTGGACGTTAATGCGTCAACTTTCCAACCGCCATTTAACCCAGTTTGATACAGCTCATCCAATACTTGTAAGAGATGGGGATGGCAATTTTACAGATACCATTAATTATAAATATCAAAACGGGGGCAACCAAAGTAATTTTGATAGAAACATGAGAAACTACCTCACCACTAATGGAATGACGGATGAAGAGGGTAGAAAAGTGAATGACCAAACCAATATTAATACTGATAGATATTCCCCAACCGATTATAAAAATATGGCTGCTGACCTCTACAAAAGAGGCGTGATTAAAAACAACTCTGTACTTGGAATGTTCAGTGCTGATGAGGTTTTAAACTCCGGAAATTCTTATGTAAATTATTATGGATACGATTACACCGGTAACAAAACAACCAATAAATTTGTGAAGCCATCCAATATCGGTGATGAGTATGTGCCATATATGAATGACCCAATCAACCCAACTGCTAACCCTATAGCATTCAGAAATCCTGCAACAAACAGATGGTATGATGCTAATGGAACTGAGGTATCGGATGTTACTTCTTTAGCAGATTTAACTGGAGGTCAGTTATCACCATACCTAGCGGGCAAGCCAAATAAAACAGAAGCAAAGCGCCCTATTGATGCATCGTTTAAAGATTATGAGCCTCAGGTTACTTTTATGCCTCGTATTTCTTTCTCTTTCCCAATCTCTGAGAGGGCAACTGTTTATGCCAATTATAACGTACTAACTCAGCGCCCTAAAACAGGAAATTTTGCAACTATTGATGATTATTATTTCTTGGTACAAAGGGCTACAGGGGCTATTAACAATCCTGCCCTCAGGCCAGAAAGAACTACAAGTTATGAAATTGGATTGCGCCAATCTTTAGATGAAGCAAATCTCAATTCACTTTCTGTTCAGGCATACTATTCTGAAATCCGTGACCTTATTCAGTTGGTTCGTTTAACGCAAGCATATCCTATCTCATATTCTTCTTTTGGTAACGTGGATTTTGGAACGGTGAAGGGAGCTTTTGTAGAATACACTATGGATAAACCTGGCAGTGGTGGAATTTCAGTTACTGCAAGATATACTATGCAATTCGCAACGGGTACCGGTTCAGAGGCTACTTCTGCAGGTGCTTTAATTGATGCTGGTCAACCTAATCTTAGAATACCATTAGCTTTAAATTATGATGTAAGGCATAAAATGAGTGCAACCATTGACTACCGTTTTGGAGTAGGGCAAGATTACATGGGCGCTACTGATAGCTCAAAACTAAGCCGTATTTCAAGAATGATTTTGGAAGGTTCTGGTATGTATATGTTAATTACTGCAGCATCAGGAACACCATACTCAAAACAATCAAATGTAACCCAAGATGTATCCATTGGAATTGCACAACGCCGTACATTATTAGGTGAACCTAACGGCGCAAGACTTCCATGGAATTATCGCTTAGATGCCACCTTTGATAAGAACTTTGTTTTGGGCGGAAAAAGAACAGTGGTAGAGGGCGTGGAAAGCCGTGGCAAGATGTTTTTCCTCAATGCATATATAACTGTTCAAAACATTTTGAATACACAAAACATTGGCTCAGTTTATAGATATACAGGTACAGCTAAAGATGATGGTTTCCTTTCATCAGCAGAGGGGCAACGCACTTTGGATAACCTTACTGAAGCCACTGCAAAACAAGCATATTTTGACCAATATACAATAAAGGTAAACAACCCTGATAACTATGGTGCACCAAGGATTATCAGATTAGGTTTACGTTGTAATTTTTAATATCAATTTTTAAAAAAACAGAACTATGAAGAATAAAAATTTCGCACTCATATTAGCTGTATCAGCAATACTGTTTGCAGGCGTACAAGTTCAGGCATCATACAATGTTGGTGTTGCCATTCGCCCCTTAGAAAAACCAAAAAAGAAACGCCTTTTAGGTGCTTGTTCTCCTGCCTCATCCCAAGTGGATTTGGACGTGAATAACGTAAGAGCAAGAATAATGAATGGCGGTGATATGTGGTGGGATTTAGTAAGCACTGCAAAATATGAAGTTCCCAAAATTACTCAGGCAAATGAGGTTAGGAAAACTTCTCTATTCGCTGGTGCATTATGGATTGGTGGGTATGAAAGGAGCAACTTAAAAGAAGCTGCTATGACCTACCGCCAAAATGGTAGTGACTTTTATCCAGGTCCACTGGATACTACTTCTGCCACTACTGATGCAGCTCATTGTACCCAATATGATAAAATATGGAAACTCAATAAAGAGGATATTGATAATTTCAGAAAGGGTGCTGGTGCCAAAGACGATATAACCAACTGGCCGGGTAACCCTATTGACCCTGGGCATAATGAAGGGCATTTTCTTGCGCCTTTTGTGGATGTAAACCATAACGGAATTTATGACCCAATCCCTGAAGGCGGAGATAAATCTGACTACCCTGATATTAAAGGAGACCAAGCACTTTGGTTTGTTTATAATGATGTAGGAAGCATACATAATGAAACGCAAGCTGCACCTATTGGGTTAGAGTTGCGCACTATGGCTTTTGGTTTTGTAACCAATGACCAAATTAGTAATATGACCTTCTATTACAATACCATTATTAACCGTGGTAAAAGTAGATTGGATAGCACCTATTTTGGTGAGTGGGTTGATGCCGATTTAGGATATGCCTTTGATGACTATGTGGGGTGTGATACTACCAGAGATTTGGGTATTTGTTATAACGGAAATAATATTGACCCGGGTCTTACAGGTTATGGAGTTAACCCTCCTTGCGTAGGTGTAGATTTTTTCCAAGGTCCAATTGATGATAAAGGAAAGCAATTAGGGATGGCTAAATTTGTTTATTATAATAATGACTTTACAGTTCAAGGGAATCCTGAGAAACCAGAACATTATTATTATTATTTAACAGGGAAATGGAAAGATGGTAAAGCCATCACCAAAGGTGGAAATGGTAGAACTTTTTCTACCATTAAAACAAACTATATGTTCCCAGGTAATCCATTAAAAAATGGTGTTAACGATTGGACAGAAGGAAACCCTGGGGCAGGTCTGCAAAAGAACCCTGTTGGGGATAGAAGATTTCTACAATCTGCTGGGCCATTTACTTTAAAACCCGGGGCAGTGAACCATGTAACTGTTGGTGTTGTTTGGGCACGTGCATCAAGCGGTGGTCCTCTTGGTGGCTACAATGAATTATTATATGCTGATGATTTGGCACAACGCCTTTATGAAAATAATTTTCAACCAGTTATTGGACCTCAACCACCTGTAGTAGATGTTACAGAGCTTGACCAAAAGATTGTTCTCTCTTTCATCAACCAACAACATAGCATTGATACTACAGAGAAGTTTGATAAGTACTTCCCATCAGGGGTATCAGGTAAAAAATTGCACTACCGTTTTGAGGGATACCAGATTTATCAAGTAAGGAATTCTTCTATTACAAGTGCTGAATTGGAAGATCCAAACAAAGCCCGCCAAGTTGCTCAGGTAGATTTAAAAAATGATATTGTTAAATTAGTAAATTCAAGATTTGACCGCGACCTTACCACTGTAAAAGTACTTAAGGTGAGTGGAGAAAATTCAGGGATTAGCCATAGCTTTGAGATTAACAAAGACGCTTTTGCAAGTGGTGATGACAAACTATTAAATAATAAATTTTACTACTTTGTAGTGCAGGCATATGCTGCCGATACTACAACGGGTACAGCAGAACCTTATCTATCAGGTAAAGCCTCCAAGGTAAGTGGGGTAGAACAAATTAAATGTGTGCCTCATAAAAGAAATTATATCTCTACTAACTCCAGCTATGGCTCAGGGGTTACAGTAGTAAGATTAGAAGGTACCGGAAACGGAGGTGTGGATTTAGATTTTACTGATGAAACCTCAAAAAGTTTCTTCAGCCCTATCTTAAAATCTTTTGTAGAAAACCCAGTTTACAAAACTGGTAAAGGTCCTGTGAATGTAAAAGTTATTGACCCATCACTTGTACCAAATGCAGATTTTGAAGTTAGAATTATAGATTCTAATATGAAAACAACTCAACTTAATGGTAAAGATTTAATGAGAAATAGTAAATGGGTTCTCACCAACAAAACCACAGGTGTTTCATGGAACTCGGATGTTACCATGAATCTGCAAAATGAACAGGTGATACCTGAATTAGGATTAGCATTGAGTATTTATCAGCCATATGGCCCTGGTAATAAATTAGATTCTTTAAGCCAAACCAACGGTTCTATAAAAACTACTCAGGAAAATATTGATTTGAGCAAACTTTGGATTACCAGTGTGCCTGATGCAGAACAATTTAATCAGGGAGATTATAAGGAGTTTCCAAATCCACAAAACTGGATTCGTGCTGGAAATTATAATGCATCCTCAACCTCACCAGACCCAGATGCGATTAGGGATGCTTATGATAATAATACCAGTAAATTTTTAGACCCCAACGCTGCCTATGAAAATCAAGGCTTCTCTTTTGGATTGTTTGCACCAGCTGCCTTATGTTCTAAAAGCAAATCTGTGATTGTTACCACACCAAGGAATTTTGGAACATGCCTAACCATGGGGCCTTTGCCAGGGAATTTAAGCATCAAAGCTGCACAATTGGCAAACATTGCAAGTGTTGATTTTGTGTTTACTGCTGATAAAAGTAAGTGGACAAAATGTATGGTGCTGGAAATGTGTGAGGACCCATCTTTAAGTGAAGGTGGAGCTGCGAAATTTGAATTGCGCAAACATGGTAACCCCTTTAAAATGGAAAACGGATTGCCTGTTTATGATCCTGATAATGCAGCTGGCAGGGAAGAAGGCTATAGTTGGTTCCCTGGGTATGCACTCAATCTTGAGACAGGAGAAAGGTTGAATTTAATTTTTGGTGAGGACTCTCATCTCCCTTCAGAAAATGGAAATGATATGCTTTGGAACCCTTCAGGTCATGTCATTAATATTCCTAATCTTTTTGATTATTCAGCCTATGCAACTAGATATTTATGGGGTGGTAAACACTGGATTTATGTAATGGCATCAAGAGGAGGAACTACTACCACTTCAGGATTTTTACCTCCTGATAAAGGAACTGCCTATGATGAATGTAAAGCCTATCAAACTGTATTGAATGGCTCCGCTCTTTACGCTAATAAGATAAGGGATATAATGAGTTCAGCCATGTACATAAGCCTGCCTATGGCACTAAAAGGATTTATTAATGACCCATCAATTTTAAGCATGACCACACCTGAAGAAGGTCTTATCCCTGTAGAAACAAAGGTTAAACTAAGAGTACAAAAACCATATTCTACTTTGATGACATCAACCACTCCGCAGAACAATAATATGCCTCTTTATAAATTCTCAACAGGGGATATTGCAGCAGTGAAAAATGATGCTGTTAATAAATCGGCTTTGGATAAAATTGGCGTTGTGCCTAATCCTTATTACGCATATTCACAGTACGAAAACTCTC
>JAPLCZ010000104.1 GCA_026391915.1 Bacteroidota bacterium
GGAGGAATGATAACAGCGCCTTTTGAATCTAAATATCCAATCTTGGTACCTCTGGCAACACGAATCTTGCGATTGGTATAGCTGAATACATTTGTGTATGCACCAATGGGCACAACCTCTTTACCAGTTTTATCTACATACGCAATTTTGCGTTGAATTTTAACCATACCTAATCCATTGGTAAAAGAAACAGCATCAGTATATTTATTTTGAACAATCACCTTTCCTGTTTTATCAAGATATCCATAAGCCAATCCCCCTTTATAAACAGCTAAACCCTCAGAAAAAGGTTTAATGTCCTCATACTTACAATCTAAAACAAGTTTACCTAATTTGTTGATGAGTCCAAATTTTTCTTTATCATTGCTAACTGGCTCTACCCCATCAATAAAAGAATTGAAGAAAACAAAGTTATAATCGGTATGAAAGATAGTTCTACCTGTCTTATCAATAACATCAGTACCAGGCTTATTAGGTTTGCTAACTGTTGCCATGCCCTTTTTAAAACGGAACTGATCTGCAAATTGTGGTTTAATGACAATTTTATTTGACTTATCAACTGCACCCCATACCTCACCAACCTTTACGGCAGCTAAGCCTTCACCAAAATCTCCGGCCTCGGTATAAGTGATTGGTATAACAACAGTACCACTCATATTTACAAAGCCATATTTGCCTCCTTTTTTCACGCGGGCAAGTTTATCACCCTGAGCATTGCAAAAAGCAGAAGTAAGTATTAGTAATGAAACTAAACTAATGCGGAATTTAATTTTTAAACTTTCCATGTATTGTATTGTTATTGGTTTTTATGTTTAAACTTGCACTTCTTTTTACCACTCAAAACACTAACTCCTTAACCTTCAAAGAAGCAACTATAAGTAACGCCTGCAAGCTAAGATTAATTCTTAAAATAGCAATAGCATTATAATTTTTTTTGTGGGTGATTAAACCTGATAGATACAAATTCCTCTAAACACGCAAAACAGAAAAACAAGATTTATAAATTATGAAAACTTTAAAACTTATAGGCGGATTAGTACTCTCAGCAGTATTAGTTATTGGAAGTGCCAACCATGCCGCCGCACAAAATGGTGATGGCAATGAAAAAGGAGAGAAAATTAAAAAGGAACTTGGCCTCTCTGACAAGCAAACTAATGACATTAAAACCATTAATAAGGATTACAAAAGCCGAGTTGAGGGAATTAGAAAAGACCCGAATTTGGATAGAGCTGCAAAGCGTGATAAAATAAAAGACATCCGAAAAGAGCATAAAGAAAAACTAAGGGGTGTGCTAACTCCAGAGCAGCGTGATAAGTTTCGTGAAAAACGCCAAAACAGAAAGGAAGACCGCGGTGATGATAAGAGAGACCGCAGACCACACGGAAGAAGAAATTAGTAAATTTTTCATAGCCTATTACTTACTTAGATGATAGCCCCAATTTTTGGGGCTATTGTTTTTTAGTTCAATTAAGAAACAGAAATCCAAAACAATAAAAAAGGCTAACCCGAAATTTGAATTAGCCTTTGATGTCGGTGCGGTGCGGAGAGAGAGGGATTCGAACCCCCGGAGGTTTAACCCTCAACGGTTTTCAAGACCGCCTCATTAAACCGCTCTGACATCTCTCCGCAGGCTTTGGTTAAACTCATGCCCGCAGATAACAACTATGGAATTAAAATACATCCAAAGCATGGTGATAATCAATGCCCCAATGGAGCCATAAAGTTTGTTATAATTTCCCCATCTGCCCACATAATAGCCATAACCAAATGAAGTAAGGAGGGTAAACAGTGTTGCTAAAAAAGCCCCTGGATAAATGTATTTCCATTTTTCCCTGAGTGGGTCGCCGTAATAATATAATATGGCATACGCTACAAAAATCAAGAGTAACATCATTCCCCATCTTAGGAGCAATATTGCCCAGTCTGCTATCTGTCCATTTAAATTTAAAAAATCAAGGATGTATTTAATGCCTGTTTCGCCAAGCAATAGAACAGTGATATCAACAATAAATAAAGTACCCAAAACTAAGGCAAGTACTATCCCCATAAAGCGGCGGTAAAAGTAGTTGTGTTTATCATTAGGGTTAAAAGTTTCCGTCATGGCAAAGATGCCATTAGAACCAAAATATAAAGCCAGTATCAACCCAAAAGAAAGGAGGCTGCCTCGTGGAGTTTCTAAAATATCTTGCAATGTTCCTTGTATAGTAATAAAAGCATTTGATGGCATTAAAGTCTGCATAAACTCCATCACTTGGGTATGCATTTCATGTACTGGTATGTAGGGGATTAGG
>JAPLCZ010000101.1 GCA_026391915.1 Bacteroidota bacterium
AGGTTTTGCTTTCTCAATTTCAGCTTCCATCTCAGCTACCATACGGATATTTTCGGTGGTGCTATCCAGCATTCCATAAGTAAAAATGTATTTGGTGGCAGCCTCCCTTTGGGCATAAAAATAGATTTCCGGCTCTGAACCCATCACCGCAATTTTATCAGTAGGGGCAGAATTATCTTTAATATATTTCCCAATTTCTACAGCTTCTGCAAATGGGTTTCCTGCATAGGTTTGTCTGGCAATTTGGTCAGTGCGGGTACTGAAAAGATATTTCTTTTGGTCATTAACGCCATAGCCAATGGCAACCAACATCAGCATAAAAACTACCACCAGCCCCAGCGTTTCCCCTGATTTATTTTTCACAAAATCAAACAAAAACTGAATAAGATAGGCAGCGCATAAAGCCACAGCAGGCAGCATCACCACAAAATAATGTTCGCGGAAATAGTAACCCGGTGTAGTGGCTATAAAACTGAAAACTGCCAATGCAATAAGCAATGTTTTTAGTAAAATATCTTTGGATAAAATTGCCATTACCAAGCCTGCTAATGCAAGCAGCCAAACCAGAGTAAAACTGCCCATGGCAGCAGGGAATGAGTGGCTAAATCCATCCATGCCTTCAGAAAAACTAAGTTTGCCGGCGTAGGTGGCGGTAACCCCAAATACCATTTTATAAAACTCGACATAATGCCCTTTAGCAGCAAACCAAGCCACAAAAAGCAAGAATGGAAATGCTGATGCAAGTATAAAAGAAACCAAATTTATAGTAGCAGTTTTTATGTTTTCTTTTTGGCTGATGGCTAAAATTAAAAGACTCAAAAACCCCATCACTGGGAACACACCACCGGGTTGTTTCATCAAAAAACAAAGACCAAACAAAAGCCCTGAAATGATGAAATGCAAAAGCTGTTTGGAGTCTTTGGCTTTAAGCAAAAAGTATAATCCTGCAATTAAAAAAAACGCGACAAAATGCGTGGCATGTGCCGCAAACCCAAGGGTAGAAATACTCAATCCTACAAAGCCAAAAAACAGTGAGGAGGCAACACCCATCCAAACACCGCCTAGGCGTTTGCCAATAAAAAATAAAAATGCCATAGAACCCAAACTCATCAGCATTAACCCCGCATGAAACCCTGAAGCTGTATGCCCAAAAATGGAAAGAAATCCTGCTACCAAAACATAGAGCCCCGGAGGTTTAGAGTCCAGCGCAGTGGTGTACGGCAGATACCCTTTCAATAGCTGTTGCGCCATATAGGCAAAGCCTGCTTCATCGCGTTCCAAGGGTACACTTAGCAATCTATATCTTATAAAAGCCACTATTAAAAATCCAATCCCCAAAATGATATATGGGAGAATTGATGGGCTTTGGTCTAGCTTTGTTTGTTGAGTTTTTGTTTTATTCATCAGCGCAAAATACAAGTAAATAATCTTCTAAAATCTTATAGTGTATGTTAAAGTTTTTTTGATACTCTTTTTTATGGAGAGAGCCGGAAATAATCCCGCCATCATTATTGAATTCAAAAGGAGAAATATTCATGTGCCCACGGAAATCCACTTTGCGTTTCCCATAGAGTTTATACATTGATTCCTTTGCCCCCCACACCAAGTGAAGTTGCTCTTTTTGCAAATCAAGACGAATCATTTTCCACTCTTCCTTATTGACAAATTTTGCAGCAATGCGTTCAATTTTTGGAGTGTACTCTTGTATGTCAATCCCAACATTTTTATTGGAGATAATCACAGATACCCTTTCAATAGCTGTTGCGCCATATAGGCAAAGCCTGCTTCATCGCGTTCCAAGGGTACACTTAGCAATCTATATCTTATAAAAGCCACTATTAAAAATCCAATCCCC
>JAPLCZ010000219.1 GCA_026391915.1 Bacteroidota bacterium
ATGGAGGTCTCTAAAAAATGGACACAGCAGATAAAAGACTGGGGAATTATTTTTAACCAATTTATCATTATTTTTGAAGAAAGAATGAAACTAAAAATATAACCATATTCTTCTACTTACACACTTTATGGGATAGTGTCTGGTGAAATAGCCTCATATCAGGCATTCTTAAGTTTAAAGGACTATAGACTCAGTTTTTAAACCCCTCCCACAGCCATTCATCATGAGAACACTTTGTTTTAAATAAATGCAATGGGCAAGGCGTACTTAGTTACTAGTTTAATATAGTACTTTTGTCTGCAAATCATAAAAACAAAAAGACAAATTTCAACATTATGAAAAAACAAATTACGCTTTTATCAGTACTTTTCTCAATGGCAGTTATGCCACTATTTGCCAAGGTAATTACGGTAAGTAATGATAACGGAAAACCCGCACAATATAAAGATATTGCTAGTGCTATATCTGCCGCAAGTAATGGAGATACGCTTTATGTAACTGGTAGCAGTACTTCTTATGGTTCTATTGCCATCACAAAATCGTTAACCTTAATTGGGCAAGGGCATCACCCTGCCAATGGTTTTCAAAAACCTTCCATCATAAAAAGTATTAATATTCAAGCCGACGATGTTTCTATCATTGGGTTTGCCATTGCAGAAACAGTTCAGTCTTTCAGAAATTCAAATCACCTAGATCCTGTAAAAAATATTAGGTTTGAGAGGAATGAAATGAAAGGAACTTTGATTACTGGTGACAGTGCAAAAAACTGGATTATTGATAATAATTTCTTTTACAACAGGAGTCTACGCCCTGATACAAATTTTAAATACATAACCACTTGTAGCAATATTCTTATCTATAATAACTATTTTAATTTCTGTGATATCTTCCTATTTGCTAATGGTATTAGCATCAGGAATAATATTTTTTACAGAGCCACTATTGAGTATGTAAAATTTGCAACCATTGAAAATAATATCATTTACAAAGGATACCTGAACCACAACGGTGCATTGGATAATTGTAAATTCAATAATATATTACGCTTGAGAATGATGCTACTAAAACACCTTCTGTTAATGATACCTTAATAAAAGCATCAAGCACCAATACTGGTTCTGGAAATAAATACTCCATGGATCCATCTTTCACAAAAGTTGTAAGTTTTTATAACCCATATAGCCCTGCAAATAACTGGGCACTTAAATCTACATCTCCTGCCCATAATACCGGAACTGATGGAACTGATATGGGACCATGGGGTGGTTCTTTACCTTTTGTAACTATAGGTGGTGAGCCGTCATTGCCTTTAATTACTGACTTTAGGATTAATAACCCTGCAGTGCCTCTCAATGGCAAATTGAACATCACAGTTAAAGTTAAAAAAGTAAAATAATTATGCGCTTACGCATATTATCTATACTCACTTTAGTACTGCTGGCAAGGTTTGTTTTTGCGCAAACAATTACCAAGGCAGAGTACTATATTGATGCTGACCCAGGATTTGGAAAAGGAACTCCATTTAGTATCACCTCTGGTGATTCTGTAGTTGGGAGTTTCTCACTTAACCTCACAGGTATTAGCCCGGGATTTCATACCTTTTTTAACAGGTATCAAATGAGTACGGGGCAGTGGGGATTTAGTGAGGCAATGGTATTTTTTATTAATTCAAATGTATTAGACACCTCTGTACATATTAATGGAATGCAGTATTATTTTGACTCACCTGCCAGCACTACTACCACAAAATTTGCAAATACAGATTCACTAAATATTACTCAACTAATTTCAACAGCAGGGTTAGCCCCAGGGGTGCATGATGTCTCTATTCGCTATCTTTATAACAATGGCTATAAAGGTTTTTGGGAGTCACTTCCATTTGTTGTTCAGGGTAATGTTATTGATACTTCAGTACACATTGACAAGGTAGAATATTATACTGATAAAGATAATGGTTTTGGAAAAGGTACTGTAAGCTCTGTCGCAAATCTTGATAGTGTTAATACTACTTATAGTATTTCTACTATAGGGTTTAAGCCATCAATGCATGATGTATTTGTAAGATATCATTACACCAATGGGCAATGGGGTTTTGCTGAAAACAGTTATTATTTTCCAATCTCAGGAGCTAATGATACATCTGTACATATCACTAATGTTGAGTTCTTTTTTGATAAAGACCCGGGACCAACATTTGGTACAAGCACTTCTATCTCACCAGTTGATACAATGACCTCTG
>JAPLCZ010000011.1 GCA_026391915.1 Bacteroidota bacterium
AGGATATTAGCCGTGTGCTATTAAATATTTTCTCAAATGCCTTGTATGCTTTAGAGAAAAAGAAGAAAGAAAACCCCGATTTTAAACCGAAATTAATTGTGACTACAGAGAGAAAATCAGAACAAATTTCCATTTCAATTAAAGACAATGGTGATGGAATCCCTGATGAAATAAAACATAAAATCTTTGAGCCTTTCTTCTCTACCAAACCTAGTGGAGATGGCACAGGGCTGGGGCTTAGCATCAGCAATGATATTATTAAATCTCATGGGGGAGAAATAACCCTAAACTCAAAAGTGGGTGAGGGGACTGAGTTTATAATTTCACTTGGGGTGTAAATCTTATATCACTCCCACTTTTTTTAACTTAAACGTGAAACTTTTTAAGGTTACTCAAACCTCCACTTATAAACTACTTTTCCTTTACGGCGTTCAGGCCCATTAGGTAATGGAGTGGCTTTGAGTTTTTTTACAGCATCTTCGGCAGCATTAATGGCAGCATTTTCTAAGATAGTGCTACCTCTTGCACCACCATGAACTTCTATAACATTGCCATCTCTATCTACCACAAAACTTACTACTATTTTGCCATCTGCTTTTGGGGTATAAGCAACCTTTGGGATATGCTTTAAAGTACCGCCCTCCATCTCCCATTCATTCCCACCGTTGCCATCTGGGTTATTGCCATTCCCTCTCTTAATCCAAGAGGTAGAATTGGGGTCGCCATCAGGGGAGCCTTGGTCGCCGTGATGGTCTCCATTTCCTTTGCTGGTACCTGGGCCACCAGTTCCATTATGCCCATTATTTCCACTCTTTTTAAACCCAAATTTATCCGAGTCAAACTTTCTTTCTTCCACTGTTTTTTTAGGTGGGTTTGGATTTTCGGTAGTTGTTTTAGTAATTACTTTATCCGGTTGGGTTTGGGTTTTAATGTCAGTCTTTACAGGTTGCACAACCCGCTCTGGTTGTTTCTTAATTTCAGGACCATTATCACTTTCTTCAATAGCAGTTTCGGTATTACTAGGCGGATTGGTATTACTTGGCGGTGGGGTGCTTTGGGTGTTATCAGGGGAATTATTATCTCCTTCACTACCTGCTGCTACACCTTCAAAAGTCTCATTCATTCCTTCCATATCATTCCCCAAAATAATATTTATACCTTCACCAGAAGCAGTAAGTGGCGGGTCAATCCTTGGGATACCGAATATCCATAAAACTAAAAAAAACAGAATTGAAACCAAGGCAGTTATTGCTCCTGATTGCATTTTTGTTTTTCTTTCCTCAGAAGAAATTTTTGAGGAATCTAAGACACTACTATAAACTGATTTTGTTTGCATGATGATTCTAACGTTAAAAAGGTTAAAGAAATTTTATGTGTTAGATACACATGATTATTAAAAGGTGAATGCTGATTATTCTTTTGCAGTCTGCAAGGCAACAGTTGCGCCTAATTTTTTGCCTATCCTCATCACCATTACTTCTTCTTTCACAGGAGCATTTTCATCAATAGAAAGCATAATCACGCGGTCTTTCTTATCAATCTTTTCTAACAAAGCGCTGAGCTTTGCTTCCAAGGTTTTGCTATCAACGGCTTGCCCATTAATAAAATAATTAAGACTTTTATCTATAGTAACCGTTACGTTTTTTTGAATCACACCACGGTTGGTTGCTTTTGGTAAAACCACCTTTATAAAATTAGGATTTGCCAAGGTAGAAACTATTAAAAAGAACAACAACAAAAAGAACATGATGTCATTCAGAGAAGAGGTGCTTACCTCATAAACTACGCGTTGTCTTCTGCGGAAATTCATGCGGTAGGTTCTGTGAGCAGGTCAATAAATTCAATGGAGTTGGCTTCCATTTTATTGATTTCACGGTCAATTTTTATAAGAAGAAAATGATAACATAAGTGAGCAATAATCCCCACTACCAAACCAGCAGCAGAGGTTATCATCTTTTGGTAAAGCCCTGTAGAGATAGTGCTTATGCTGAAATCATTGGTTTGAGAAATCTCAAAAAAGATACGAATAACCCCCGCAATAGTTCCTACAAAACCAAGCATTGGGGCTACCCCTGCAATAATGCCAAGAATGGAAAGATTCTTTTCAATTTTAGTTACCTCCATCTTTCCTGCGCTTTCAAGTGCCTTCTCAATATCATCAATGGGGCGACCAATTTTGCGAAGGGCTTTATCCAGCATCCTTGTAATAGGAGTGTCTTTGGTACGGCAGAAATTTCTTGCTTCTTCAATCTTCCCGCGCTGCACCATATCCTGAATTTGGTTCATAAAATTACTATCCACATTTCCCGCTTTGGAAATTGTAATCAGGCGTTCCACAAAAATATAAATAGTGAGTAGAAAGCAAATGATGATGGGCACCATAATCCAACCACCGTTCATCAGGAGGTCAAGCAACTTCATTTCTCCAACCACTTTTGTGGCTGCATGGGTTGTATCAGTTGCTACTTGTAATAAAATCATTGTTGTTTTTACCATTTTAATATCCAGGCGTCTTTATTATCTGTTTTTACAATTTCAAGTAAACTTTCAGCAGTTGTTAAATCTGTTGGTTGCGCTTTAAAAGTTACCCTGTAATTATTATTTTCTTTATTGAGGATACTAGGGTTAAAGCCTTTCAATTTTAACGCTTCCAAAAGTTGTTTTGCGTTTTCTTCTTTAGCAAAAGAACCGGCAATTACATAACAACCTGTTTGGTCAGCTATTATCACTTCATCTGCTATCTTGGTTTTCATTTCATCCTTATTAACGCTATCATCAACGAAATTATTTTGGGGAGACGGAATTTTTATTTCTGTGGACACTTTACTAGGAGAAAAGAAATTGAAGAATCCAGCAGCCATATCATTGGTAGAAGCCCAGTAGCCAACCAAAATAAAAACTGTAATTACTGCACCAATTCCTGCGGATTTCAAAAATGAAAGCCGTTGCCTTATCTTTTCTTTAATAAATGCTTCAATGCCTTTATGCCCAATACCCGCAATACTTTCTGTGCTAAGTTGAATTGGATATAACCCAAAAGACTCAGGGCTTATAGAATCATTATTATCTGGCTGAAAGCGCCATTTGCCTTCATTAGTTACATCAAAAAATCCAATGTTTTCAAGGGAAAGTTTTTTATTTTTTTGAAGAGATGAAGACCAGTTTTCCACATGGTTCTCCACACGGCTCTGTGAGGTAGAATAACTTAAATTTTCCCTATTTGCAATGTGTTCTGCCAACAAACCATCATTTCTGTTGAGGTCTCTATTAAAGGTTATCAACTTACCCGGAGGCATCAATTCATTCTTGATGGAAATGCGCGCATTTTTATCATTCAAAACAAATCCACCAAAACCTGGTACAACCACACATTCGTGATTTGTCAATAGCTCAACAATATGGTTTTCAGTAGTTTTCAATTTAAGTGTTGCGTCAATTATGAATACGCAATTTTAGAAATAAGAAATGGTTCTAAGAAATATCAAAACCCACATCTCACTTTATAGCTGTTACTATTGTTCTCAGATTCCTATTTTTCAGTGGTTTACTATGTGGGAAACTAAATAAAGGCAGCACGCCTTAGGCGGTCATTTATAGCCATGCCCAAACCAATATCAGGTACTTCTTCAGCCAAAATTAAATCTACTGTGGAGGCGTCAGCCAACCGCATAAAATGGAAAAGATTTTTTGCAGCCTCATGCATATTTCTGTTGGGGCTAAGAATTTTATTTGATAAAATATTCTCTGCCTCATACTTTTTATTGAATGAAATTATAGCCACCTTTTTATCCTCATTTTCGATTAGCATTTTTTCAATATCCCCAAGTAAAAAAATTTTCTTAGGAGAATAATGAGAAAGTAATTGACCCGGTGAAGCTGGGTTTGATGAAGCATTAATTCTCAATTCTACTTTACCAATGAGGGTTTCTATGTCTTCCACAGAAGTGCCACCAAGGCGCATGATAATAACACAGTCACCCTCAAAAGCAACTATTGTTGACTCTACTCCTACTTTGCATTCTCCCCCATCAAGTATATATGGAATGGCTTCCCCGAGTTGCGCTTCCACATGTTGCGCAGTAGTTGGGCTAATGTAGCCAAAGGGATTTGCGCTTGGTGCCGCTGCGTTTGCAGCTAGGCCGTAAACGGTTTCTGTAGGGATACCAATGATATTTCCATTGGTTAATTCCTCTATAGATTTTTGTAGGCTATTGCCAATTACTGCCACGGGGCAAAGTTAGCGGCTTTAGAAAGTAGATTTATGAAGATTGAATTTTAAGTAAATATCCATCCATCACTTAAGAAAATATTGAGGAGGTATGAGTTCCAAATGATGGAAAGGAAAACAAATACTGCTATGAGGGAAATCCTTAAAGCAAGTATTTTTATTTGAGGTAAAAGTAACAATAAAACCATTGAGAATAAAGATAGATACATGCCCAAATAATAGAAACTTATTTTATCCCCACCATAGCTTACCCAGGCTAAAAAAGCTACCAAAAGCACCAAAAGAATTAGCGAGTATAAGGCTTGTTTTTTCAGTGAGAAATTTTGAGATACATAAAGAATTATCACATAAAAAAATGGTGTTGCTAAAGAATATCTTGGGAAACTGTTTAGGCTTCCGCCCCTTGCCAAAAGGGTGTAAATGAAAATTAAAATGAGGTAAAAGACAGAGATTAATGTTATGTATTTTTCGGGGCTTATGGTAAATTCTTCCTTTGAATTTAAAGGGAAATTGAGTGGTGATTTATCAGAAAATATAAGATTGAAAAATAACAAGAAAGCAGGGATTGCTGCAAAGAAAATAGCAAAGCAGGCGAGTCCAAATCCTTCAAATGACCAGTCAACAAAGTTCAATGTTATTATTGTGCTTTTTGGCCAATGGGCTTGTGCTTCTAAAAATGCATTCCATGAATTTGAATAATAATACTGGATGCAAAGCACCACCAGAAACCCAATAACAAATGGCAATATTTTAAGGGCACTTTCTTTTATTGCCAGAGATATTTTTGTACGGGAGAAAAGAAAAATAATCTCTAAAATAAGGATGGGAATTGCAATAAAAAATGAAGCTGACCTTGCCATACTTATCAAAATACCTCCTGCAAAATAGTATGGATATTTGTTTTTCATCACCCCATAAAACAATAGAGTAACACTGAAAAAGAAAACAGATTCGGAATAAGGGATGATGAAAAACACCATGAAAGGCGATGCAATAAACAGGCTTATATAAACCCAGAGATTCTGTTCTTTCTTTAGGAAAACTTTTAAGAGCAGGGAAACAGAGAAGCAGAATAAAAGAAAATTAAAGATTGAAATCCCAATGCTGTTTAAGCCAAGCGCCTTCCATACTAAAGGGAAAAGCGGG
>JAPLCZ010000094.1 GCA_026391915.1 Bacteroidota bacterium
AGAGGAATTTAAACTTGTGCTATTTTTCTTAATTCCTCCTCTAATTCCACCACAATAATGCGGCTCATATCGTCCACACGTTTTATTAGATTGGATACCTTTTCTATATCCTGTTCGTTTGAAGCAATCTTTTCTATTGCCTCAAAGATATTGCTCATATCCTCAGCACCCAAAAATCTTGGGGAGGGTTTAAGCCTATGCGCCGTTGACTTTAGTTTCTCCCAATCCTTTAAAATTACATATGCCTTCATTTCCTGAATAGACTGTGGAACCTGAGTAATAAATAATTTTAATGTGCCTTCTATAAATTCATTGCTACCATCAGCCAACTCAATCAGGTAATCCAAATTTGTAATTTTATCATTGCCGCCAACTACCCTTAGTATGGTTTCATCCAAACCACCTCGGGTTTGCGACTTATTACGCTTTACAAGTTCTGCAATTTTGCTATATAAATCCCCTGAATTATAGGGTTTAGAAAGATATGCATCCATACCTGAATCAGAAATTTTTTGTTGATCAAGTCCCCCGGGTATGGAGGCAGTCAATGCAATAATAGGGATATTCCGCATGGGGCCTTCCAAGCGTGTTCTGATATATTTTGTGGTCTCATAACCATTCATTTCTGGCATCTGTATATCCATGAGGATTATATCAAAATGCCTCTTAGTGAGAGCCTCTAATGCCACTTTGCCGTTTTCCGCAATCTCTACCTTTAAGCCAAGGTTCACCAACACCTTTCTTGCAATCACTTGATTAATTGGGTTGTCTTCAACTAATAAAACTGAAAGCCCCTCAAGAATGGCGCGGTTGATTTGTAAAATATTGTCATCCTCTGCATTGGCAACAGGAGTTATATTGGCCTTTTTAAAAGGAAGTATAAAACTAAATACACTACCCTTGCCCTCCTCACTCTGTACGTTAAATTTCCCACCTTGCATCTCTACAAGGCTTTTAGAAATACTTAGCCCTAAACCTGTACCCCCGTAATTGCGGCTTATGCTGTTATCCTCCTGAATAAAGCTTTCAAAAATAGAATCCAATTTATCTTTAGCTATTCCCTTTCCGGTATCCTCTACTAAAAATTCTATCATAATTTCGTCTCCTCTATCCTCTACTAAAGAACATAGTAATCTTACGTAACCTTTATCCGTAAACTTAAGCGCATTGTCTATCAGATTGGTGAGTATTTGATTTAGGCGAAGCGGGTCACCTACTATGTAATCATGGATGGCAGGGTCTATTGCACTCTCAAGTTTAATATTTTTCTTAACACTCTTTGGCTTAAGAATATTCATGATAAACTTAACCGTATTTGCTAAATGGAAATTGCTCTCTTCAAAAGTGACTTTACCTGATTCTATTTTGGCATAATCCAAAATGTCATTTACAATTGAAAGAAGATTATTACCGGATACTTTAATAGCATTTAGATATTCCTTTTGTTCAGGGCTTAGATTAGTATCAAGAATTAACATTGATAACCCAATAATTCCGCTAATAGGAGTTCTTATCTCATGAGTAATATTGGCAAGAAATAATTCCTTCTTCTTAACGGTTGCTTCAATACCTTTTCTTATTTCATTAAAGTCTTCTGCATTTGAATCAGGCCTTGTTCTTTCCTGAACAATACCAGCAACCACCTTTTGCGTTCCATGATTTTTATAAGAAATCACTCCTTCGCAATGGAGATTTTTAATAGATGTGCCATGGAAAAGAATCCTGAAATCTATATTGATTGGGGCACCATTCCTCCCATCTTTAAATGCTTTATGAAAAGTTTCTACATCCTCAGGGTGAATCATTTTTAAGAGCCCATGATAGGTAAGTTCATGTTTTTTACGCAAGCCAAAAATCTCATAAGCCTCATCACTCCAATAAATATGGTTTGATGTAATATCTACTTGCCAAATCCCAACTGCTGCAGCTTTATGAGCATCTTTAATAATTGCAAGCTCCTTAATTTCATCCTCTTCGTTTATTGCAAACTGATTAGCACTTGCATTATACCTCTCAAACTTTTTGATAATTTCATTAAGGGTTCTTTCAGTAAAATCATTTTCGCCTAAAACATCATTAGCACCTGATTTTAATAACTGAATGATGTTATCCTTATCGTTATTATCAGTGATAACAACAATGGGAATATGAATGCCATGGGTGCGAACTTGATTAAGAAAAGACTTGATGTGCATGCCCTGCATTCCTTCTTTAATAAAAAGAAGATTGTGTTCTTTATTGAAGAGAAGGTCAAAAAGACCTTTGGTTGTTTCCAGAAATTGCAATGAGAAATGATGACCACTCTTCTCCAAACGGGAGAACAGCATACGCCTATGCGTATTATCATCAAGATGCAGTATTGATAAGTTTTTTCTCATTGGCTAAGAATCATCCCCCTCGTTTTGTCCGTACCAGAAACAAGATTATATAGTTCCATCATTTTAACGATACAAAGATAATAACAGTTAATAGTATGAAAGCTACTTAAATATGTAAAGATTGTTAATTGTAAGAAATAAGCGGATAGATGGCTATTCTTGATTGTTGGATTTTACGTTTCTGATGAGCCCTGCATAGCCTGTTCGTTTTAGAGGAGACCCTTCAAAAACAGTATTAAAGATATCTTCAGTGATTTCTTCCCAATCTTTTTTATTCAGTTTTAGGAACTCAGAACTTGGCAGAAAATCCTTCTCTTGGTTAGGTTTGCTGAACCTATTCCATGGACAAACATCCTGACAGATATCGCAACCAAACACCCAATTTCCAAGTTTTTTGTGATACTCTTCAGGGATTTCTTTCTTCAGTTCAATGGTAAAATAAGAAATGCATTTACTGCCATCCACCACATAAGGCTGCACAATAGCATCTGTTGGGCAGGCATCAATGCATTTGGTGCAGGTGCCACAATAGTCTTTTGCAGGGGAATCATATTCCAATTCTAAATCAATAATCAGCTCTGCAATAAAAAAGAAAGAACCCTGAGTTTTGGTGATGATGTTAGCATTTTTCCCCATCCATCCTAAGCCGCTTTTTTTTGCCCAAGCCTTATCCATCACAGGGGCTGAATCAACAAAGGCACGCCCATTTACTGCACCAATTTCATCTTGGATAGAAATCATAAATTCCTTTAGTTTTGCCTTGATTACCTTATGATAATCCCTGCCATAGGCATACTTTGAGATTTTATAGTCTGCCTCTTCTGGTTGTGTGGTTTCAGGGAAATAATTATACAACAAACTCACTACGGACTTTGCACCATCCACCAATTTTCGGGGGTCAAGGCGCATATCAAAATGGTTTGCCATATAGCCCATTTCTCCATGTTTGTTTTGGGAAAGCCATTGCTCTAAAAGGGGAGCTTCTTCTTCCAGAAATCCAGCTTTAGAAATCCCGCAACTATAGAAACCCAACCTTGCAGCTTCTTCTTTTATAAATTTAGTATGGTTGGCGGGTTGAGAATTCATCTTAATGAACAGCAACAAACTTATCTTTGTACCATGCCCAGAATTATGGCGTTGGATGTTGGTTTGAAAAACACAGGAATAGCTGTTACTGACCCTGCAAAGATAATAGCAACAGGGTTGGCGACTGTGGATACTGCAAGTCTGATTTCATTCATAAAAAACTACCAAAAAACAGAACCCATTGAGCTTTTTGTAGTGGGTGAATCCAAAAACTTGAATGGTACCCCCATGCAAGCCACCCCAATTATTGAGGCTTTTGTTTTGGAGTTGCAAAAGAGTTTCCCCAACATACCTATTGAAAGAGAGGACGAAAGATTTACTTCTAAGATGGCTTTTAGAACCATCATTGAGGTTGGGATAAAAAAGCAAGAACGCAAACAGAAAAAATTAGTGGACAAAGTAGCTGCTGTTATAATTTTGCAGAGCTATATGAGCCGCAAAAACCTATGATTTTACCTATTACTGTTTATGGAGACCCAGTTTTACGCAAGCGAACTGAAAATATTTCGCCGGACTACCCCGGGCTAGCAAAGTTGATTGCCGATATGTATGAAACCATGTACAATGCCAACGGGATTGGGATTGCTGCCCCGCAAGTGGGTAAATCTGCAAGGGTATTTGTGGTGGATGGCAGACCCATTAAGGATGATGACAAAAAAGATGACTCTTTAAAAACCTTTAAAAAGGTTTTTATTAACCCCGAGATTTTGGAAGAGGATGGCGATGACTGGAAGTTTGAGGAAGGTTGCCTCAGCATACCGGGGATAAGGGATGAAGTAAGCCGCCCTGCGCAAATAAAACTTAAATATCAAGACGAAAATTTCAATGAGTTTATTGAGATTTTTGAGGGCTTACCTGCCCGCATTATACAGCATGAGTATGACCATTTGGAGGGAATTTTATTTACTGACCACCTCTCTGCCTTTAAAAAATCTTTGATAAAAAATAAACTTGCAGGGATGGCGGTAGGCAAAGTTTCCGCGGATTACCCCATCAAATCTCCACCACCTAAAAGGAGGAAATAGTAGCACTTCTGTTTATTTTTCCTGAATTGGTGTAAACAAATTTCTCTACGAATAACACCTCCGTTGGGGAGTGATATTTTGCCAGATTTCTTTTTAATACATCAAGTAAATCCCTCACTTTCTCTTTTGCCCATTTTGGGTTTTCAATCACCAGTATTAGTTTTTCCCCCAGCGTTTCATCAGGCTTGGGGGCACAAAAGAAGTTGATATTTTCAGGGAGGTATTTGGCAATCTCCTTTTCCAATTCCTCTACAAAAATCTTGACGCCACCGCTATTAATTACATTATCAAATCTGCCAAGCCATTTAAAGGTTTTAGCATCTATTAAATCAACAATATCATTGGTAATTACATCAGCAATTGGGGAATTGATAACAAGACAATCCCTGTTATCTACACTGAAATTTACCCCCTGGATGGAATGATATAGATTGTCTTTATCCATCCCATTCAACCTTTTTAAAGCAATATGGGTATAGGTTTCGGTCATGCCATAGGTATGGTAAACGGGAGCGTTTATTTTCTGGATTTCGTTCTCTAAACCTTCATCCAAGGGCGCGCCCCCAATAATAATGGCTTTCATTTTATTGAGGATAAGGAGGTGCTTTTCTTCTTTAATTATGGTGCGGATTTGCAACGGCACAAAAGCCGCAAAATCCAGTTTTATATCTTCATCCAACTCCAAAAAAGGATTAGATGATGGCGCTGCCACATACAAATTACAATTATTCAACAAAGCCCTAACCACCATCATAAGTCCTGCAATTTGTTGCGTACCGAGGCACAGAAAAAGAGTATCATTCTCCTTTAAACCAAATGCCTCTGCGGTTGCTTTTGCACAAACCAGCATCAGGATTTTTGAACAAAAGCAAGTTCGTTCCTTATGGGATGATGAAAAAGAGAAATGGTATTTTTCTATTGTTGATATAGTGGGAGTACTCTCTGAAAGTGTTGACCCACAAGCGTACTGGCGCAAACTTAAACAAAGATTAAAAGAAGAGGGAAATGAAACCGTGACGAATTGTCACGCTTTGAAAATGCTTGCTATGGATGGTAAAATGAGATTAACAGATGTAGCCGACACAGAGCAACTCTTTCGTTTGATACAGTCTGTGCCGTCTCCTAAAGCAGAACCTTTTAAACTATGGTTAGCAAAGGTGGCAAGGGAAAGAATTGATGAGATAGAAGACCCTGAAATTGGTATTGATAGGTTAATGGAAACCTATCTTAAAAAAGGATACAGCAAAGAGTGGGTGAACCAGCGCCTGAAAAGTATTGAGGTGCGCAAAGACCTTACGGATGAATGGGATAAAAGAGGTGTAAAAAAGGGACAAGAATACGCCATACTTACGGATGAAATTACCAAAGCATGGAGTGGGCTAACAGTAAAAAACTATAAGAAACACAAAGACCTAAAGAAAGAAAACCTGAGAGATAATATGACCAATTTAGAGCTGGTTTTGAATATGTTGGCAGAGGCTACTACTACCGAAATAAGCAAAGAGAAAAAGCCTAAAACCTTTGAGCAAAGTAAAACCATTGCAAAGCAAGGAGGCACAATTGCAGGCAATACCAGAAAGCAAATAGAAGAAAAAACAGGGAAGAAAGTAGTAACGAAATTATCTGCGAAGAAGTTGTTGGAGGAAGGAAAAGACTGATTTAGTTTTGCACATTATAAAAAAATAAAACCCATGAGAAAAATTCTGATTTTATTACTCCTGATTACAGCCAAAGTAGCTACTGCACAAACTGCGGAAGATTACTACAAAGAAGCTAAAGAGTTTTGCAAAAAAAGGGATTATAAATCTGCATTAAAGTCTGTGGAGAAATCAATAAAAATTGATGGAGCTAATGACGATTACTATACATTAAAAGGGAATTGCCTTTATAAATTGAAACAAAATATGGATGCATATGATACATATAACACTGCTATCTCAATTAATAAGAAAAAAGCGGATTTGTATAATAATAGAGGGTTTATTCTGGAAACCTATATGAAGTTTGATGAAGCAATAATGGATTATACAACAGCCATGGAATTAGCAAAAAATGACACAAACAAAAATGCTTATTTAGCAAATAGAGATGCAGCCAAGTTGAAGAAAAGAGACTTTAACGGAGCTTACGATGACCTAATAATTTCTTATAAATTTGATTCAAATGATATCGGCACTTTAACTAATCTAGGAACTCTCTGTATGGAACTTGGTAAAAATGAAGAAACCTTAAAATATCTCTTAAGGGTTATTGAAATTGACCCATCCTTTGATGCGGCTTACGGGAATATAGGATATTTATATCAACGAATAGGTCAATATGAAAAATCTAACAAGTATTATAATAAAGTATTGGAATTAGACCCAAATGAACCACTAGGCTATAGTAATAGAAGCTACAATAAATATAAACTTGGTGATTTGAAAGGAGCTAAAAAGGACATTGAGAAATCAATAAAATTATATCCAACGAATTCATATGCTTACAGGATAAGAGCATTAATTTATATTGAAGAAAAGAAAATAGATAAAGCCTGTGAAGATTTAAAAACTGCCATTGATATGGGCTTCGCAAAAATGTATGGAGATGAGGTAGAAACTTTGAAAAAGAAGTATTGCAAATAACGCTTTCATTTTTCACTATTCATTCTTCACCGCTTTCCCCAATATCACCAAATCCCTCTCTACACCATCCAGATTTGCTACTTTGGGTAGGTGTGCCCAACTCGTAAAATCAAATTGCAAAAAGAGTTTTAGGCTGGGTTCATTATGGCCAAAAATAAAACCGAGTAGTGTGTTAATGCCCATAGCAGGGGCCGCATTAATGGCTTCTGTGAGTAGGTATTTGCCTAAGCCTTTTCCTTGTTGGGTTTCAGCAATATAAATACTGATTTCAGCAGTGGCATTGTAGGCGGGTCTGCCATAAAAGTTCTCAAAACTTAACCAACCTTTTATTTCATTTTCCTCCTCTAAAACCCATAGGGGGCGTGTGGTGGAATTGTGTTTTAGGAACCAAGGGGTTTTGTCCTCCACAGTCACCGGAACTAAATCCGCAGTCACCATTCTGCTAGGTATACTGGCATTATAGATGGCAACAATGGCGGGCAGGTCATCAAGAGTTGCATGGCGGATAGGCATGGTAATTTGTGTTTAAGAATTGAATTGCGAAGGTAGGAAAAAAGACCTCACCCCCAACCCCTCTCCAAAAGGGAGAGGGGCAAAAAGGCACTTAAGTAACCTCGGTGCTTAAAGTCCACTCCTTTGGAGAGGATTTAGGTGAGGTCTCATAACATACGCCTCTTATTTCATAGCTTTGCCTAATCAATTTCCGATTAATGAAATACATTTTATCCTTTGCTTTTTTGCTTGCTGTTATCACCTCCCGTGCTGATGAGGGGATGTTCCCTATTAATATGATTAAGAAAGCGCCGCTTGCCAAAGCAGGGCTAAAAGTAAGCACTGATGAAATCTATAACCCCAACGGTACTGGCCTTATGCAGGCGGTTGTGCAGATAGGCGGATGCACAGGCTCTTTCATCTCTGGGCAGGGGCTCATTATTACAAATCATCATTGTGCTTTTGGTGGATTGGAGCCATACTCCACACCTCAAAATAATTTATTGGAGAAAGGATTTTTATCTACCGATTCAGGAATTGAGTTGCCCATGAAAGGGCTTACAGTGCGCATATTAACTAGTTTTTTAGATGTGTCAGATAAAATATTGGCGGGCTATGACACCATAAAATCCCCCATCAAAAAGAAGAAATTTTTGGAGGCAGCCCGTGAATTAATCCGCAAAACTGAAAGCATAAAATACCCTGAGTTGCAAATAGAAGTTTCGGAAATGTTACCCGGAAAAAGCTATATGCTTTTCAGATATATGCTGCTAAAAGACATCAGGATTGTTTACATACCAGCACGCAACATCGGTGAGTTTGGTGGAGAGAGTGATAACTGGGTTTGGCCTCGCCACACAGGTGATTTTTCTTTGGTGAGGGCGTACATTGGTAAGGATGGAAAATCATCAGAATACAAAAAAGACAATGTGCCTTACCAACCCAAAATCTATTTTAACGTAAGTGCCAACGGGTTGAAGGATGATGATTTTGTTTTTATCCTTGGCTACCCCGGCAGGACCTTCCGCCACCAACCCGCAGAGTTTATGAATCTGCATGAGCAGTATCAATTGCCTTATATTTCTGAGTTGTATGAGTGGGAAATTAACACCATAAAAAAGCTTGGTAAAACTGACCCCAACTTTATGTTGCGCAATGAACCTAAAATAAAGCAACTTGCCAATGTGATGAAGAATTACCAAGGGAAATTAAAGGCAGTACGTAAGCTAGAGCAGTATAAAATCAGGAAGGAAGAGGAAAGTAAAATTGCTTCTATTCTGTTCCAAAATACCAATCCACAAACCACCCAAAAGTATAAAGAGACCCTTGCCAAAATCAACGGGCTCTATGCAAAAACCTATACCAACTACCCAAAATATATGTGGTATAATCAGCTGTACTCAGAGTGCGATATGTTGGGCATAGCAAAAAATATTAATGATTTTGCAAGGCAGTATTTATTGGTGGATGAGAAAGGTGAGGCTAAGTTAATTGAGAAATACAAACAGCTACTCCGTGCTGATTACAAAACCTTTTATGCCGAATATGATTTGGTGTTTCTCAACAAAATGATGGAGGATGGGATGCTAATGAAAGATGCCAATACCATCCCTTCATTACTAACTCTTACAATTAAGAAACCTTTCGCCAAATGGCTAGAAAAAACCTATACCGACAGCCGCCTACTGGATAGCACTTATGTGTTTGATTTGATGGATGAAAATCCGTACAAATTCACCAAAATAAAGAAGAAAGATGGGTTCTTAAAACTTGCTGAAATACTGCAGCCGGACTTCTATGTTACCGATTCTTTTCAAACTGCCATGCGCACACAATTAGATGCGCTGATGCCGGAATATGTTGATTTTAGAATGATGGCTTTAGGGCAGCAATTTATCCCCGATGCTAACAGAACTTTGCGACTTACATACGGTCATATTCGCGGTTACCAACCCTATGACGGCACTTTTTATCAACCTTTTACCACCGTGAGGGGCATGATAGAAAAAGATGGATTAGAGGCGGATTACGTAACCAACAATATGATTAAAGAACTTATTAAAGCTGGGAGATATGGTCCCTTCCCAACAAAAGATAAAAACGATGTTCCGCTTTGCTTGCTCTATAACACTGACACTACAGGAGGCAACTCTGGTAGCCCTGTTTTGAATGACCAAGGGCAACTTATTGCCATCAATTTTGATAGATGCTATGAGGCAACGGTGAACGACTATAATTGGTCAGAAAACTACAGCCGTTCCATTGGCGTGGATATGCGGTTTGTGCTGTGGACTTTGCACAATGTTGCCAAAGGCGACAACCTGATTAAGGAGATGTATATTGAAGGAGGGAATGGGAAGTAAATTCTTTTCAAAGGAACCTAAAATGAGTTCCTTCACTACGTTCAGGATGACACCCAACGCACCTGTCATGCTGAGGTACGAAGCATCTCCAATTAATTTAATGTTTGCATGCTAACTATCTATAAATCCTCTGCCGGTTCAGGCAAAACATTTACACTTGTAAAAGAGTATTTGAGGTTGGCGCTGCCCAATCCATCAGCATTCCATACTATAGTTGCCATCACTTTTACCAATGCTGCGGCGGCGGAAATGAAAGAGAGAATTATCTCAAGATTATCAGGACTTGCAAATGGCACAGAAGAGAATTTAGCTAAGCTTTTATTAGAGGAAGGACTTACCAAAGCACAACTAAAAAATGCACCCAAACTTTTAGAAAATATCCTTTGCAACTACAGCCGTTTTGCGGTGAGTACCATTGATAGTTTCTTCCATAAAATCCTGCGCACCTTTGGCAAAGAACTTAGTTTGCCATTGGATTTCGGGATATTTTTAGAGAATGATGAGGCTCTGGATTATGCCGTGCAGGCCTTTATGGCAGATGCTTATTCCAACCCGCAAATACATGCATTGGTGATGGAATATATTGAGGAAAAAATACAGAAAGGTACTACATGGAATATCATTTTTGAACTCCAAAAAATTGCAAGGCAATTATTGAAAGAAGCCTCCAATGACATCACGCCTGCGCCACAGGAAGAGGTAAAATTATTCATCAAAGAACTCAAACAAATTACTAATAAATTTGAGAATGGGATGGATGAATTCAGCCAAAATGTTTTTAAGAAAATGGAGGCAGAAGGAATTGTGGTTACAGATTTTAAATATGGCAGAAGCGGGGCAATAGCTTTCTTTTTTAATTGCAGCAAAGAGGTAAGAGATTATAAAGTTGGGACAAGATTTCTGAATTGCTTAGAGAGCCCTGAGAACTGGATAAAGAAAGATTCACCTGCCCATTTAGAAGATTTCATTTACAGTGTTTTGGTTCCTGCTTCCGAAGAAGCCTTTGATTTCTACTCCAATAATTTTGCAGAATACTCCACAGCCCGCGAGGTGTTGAGATGCATTTATACCTTTTCGGTTTATGAAGAAATTCGCAAAAAATTGATTGAGTATAAAGAGAAAAACGAAGTGGTTCTCATCTCTGATTTTACGCAGTTACTTGCCAAACATATCAAAGATGAAAAGGCAGATTATATCTTTAGTAAACTTGGGGCGCGCTACAACCATTTGTTGATTGATGAGTTCCAGGATACCTCGAGTATGCAATGGATGAACCTGCTGCCCTTGGTTGAAAATTCGGTGAGCCAGGGATTGGATTGCCTTGTGGTAGGTGATGCCAAACAGGCTATTTACCGCTGGCGTGGTGGTGAGGTAGAACTCATAGAAACCCACCTTGCAGATAGAGATTTACCGGGGCAAACCCAATCCAAAAGCCTGAGTGGGAACTTCCGCAGCCGCAAAGAAATTGTGGAGTTCAACAATAACTTTTTTACCAAGGCAAATGAAATACTTTCTCAGCAATATCCTGAGTCGGGTCTTATGCAACAAATCTTTGAAGGGGTAGCACAAATCCCACAACGAAAAGATGAAAAAGAAGGACTCATCAACCTTGAATTTATCCCTGCCAAAAAAGAAGAATCTGAAACCCTTGCCAAAGAAAAAATGCTCAGTGCCATCCTTGAAAATATAGCAGAAGGATACACTTATAAAGACCTTGTAATTTTAGTACGCAATAAAAAAGATGCAGCAGAAGTTTCGGCTTTTATGGCAGAAAACAAACTCCCTTTTGTTTCGCAAGATTCTTTGTATTTAGACCAGTCTCCTACCATCCGTTTGCTGTTGAGTATGTTTAAATACATCAACACCCCTGCGGATAACTTTGCCAAAATGGAAGCAGGTTGGCTATGGAATTCTGCTATTAAAAATACTCCAAAACCACTGCCTGATTTCCTGCAACAATCTAAAACCCCATCCCAAAAAGGTGGTTTTAAAATGGAGGAATTAAGAATCCTCCCCGTGAATTTATTGCTTTGCAAACTCATGCAGATTGCAGGCTTAGACCAAAACCCGGATGCCTATCTCTGCCGCTTTAGGGAGATAGTTTTTGACTATGTAAAAAATGAAAATCATGGGCTTTCCGCTTTCCTCAATTGGTGGAAGGAAGGTAAGTTTAGTGTGGTGATGCCAGAGGCTGCCAATGCCATCAGGGTGATGACCATTCACAAATCAAAAGGGCTGGAATTCCCGGTGGTGATTATGCCTTTTGTGGATTGGGATTTTAGTAGCAAGGTGCAGGATATTGCATGGGTTTCTACCGACAAAGAGCCCTATACCCAGTTCGGGAAACTACCTGTTTATCTCACTGCAAAACTTGCTGAAACTTATTTTGCGGATTGGTACACCCATGAGCAATCTCTTATTGGGATTGACAACCTCAACCTGCTTTATGTTGCCTTCACACGTGCTAAGGATAAGCTTTATGCGTTTATGCCGGAACCTTCTGAATCCTCAGGTGGTGAAATAAAAAAAGCAAATGAGTTAGTAAAGATGGTGCAAGAATAAATGGCTAATAAAATGATCAAACCTTTTGGTGGTGGTATGCTTTTATTCCTTGCATTTTCCTGCGCCCACCCCCCAAAGAAAACCCAAGAACCCTCAACACAAATCACTGAAACATCCCTTATTGTTTTGGGTGCTATGCAGGATGGAGGCGCCCCACATATTGGCTGCAAAAAAGATTGTTGCAAAGATTTATTCCTGCATCCTGATGCCAACCGCAAAGTAGTTTCCATTGGGATTATTGATCCCGAAAACAAAAAGAATTTTCTTTTTGAAGCCACGCCTGACATCAGTACCCAACTCAAAAATCTGCAAAGGCATTCTGGGTTTAGCACCAAAGAAACGCCTGATGCCATCTTCCTTACCCATGCGCATATTGGGCATTATGCGGGCTTAATGTATCTGGGCAAAGAGGCTATGGATGCTGACAAAGTAAAGGTTTACGCCATGCCTCGCATGAAATCTTTTCTAGAAAATAATGGCCCTTGGAGCCAGTTGGTGAAGCTGAATAATATTGATTTGCAACCCATCAATGCTGATGAAAAAATTACCCTTACCCCCAATATAAAAGTAACACCTTTTAAAGTGCCACACAGGGATGAATACTCGGAAACAGTATGCTACCTGATAGAAGGCAAACATAAGAAAGTGCTTTTTATCCCAGACATTAATAAATGGGAGAAATGGGAAAGGAACATTGCAGAAGCCATCACCAAAGTGGATTACGCCTTTTTAGATGCAACCTTTTATGATGGCGAAGAACTCAATAACCGCAATATGCTAGAGATACCCCACCCCTTTATTTTGGAAAGCATGAAGACCTTTAAAAACCTGCCTGCCAACCAAAAAAGCAAGATTTATTTTATCCATTTTAACCACACCAACCCAGTACTAAACCACCAAAGCAAACAATACAAAACACTCATTGAAAACGGGTTTAAGGTAGCAGAAGTGGGGATGGTGTTGGGGATGTAATTGGTGACAAGAATTGGTTAGTTTTGTGGGGATAAAAATTATTTATAGAGTGCAGAAAATAAGATTTCTTAAAACGTTAAGTATATTTCTCACATTAGTGGTTATATCAATATTGGTAATAATAATTTGTATTCCTTGGATTCTAAATTCAGCATTTGGTCCTACGAGTAGAACTGTAAACTTAAAATTAAATAATGGTGCTGTTTTAATTTGTAAAGAAACTTACAATGCTGATATTCATTCTATCTCTTATGACGTTGATTTCAAATTACTAAATGGAATTAAAGACACAATAGAAATGGGAAATACATCTTATTCAAATCAAAATTGGGAGAAGAATTTAGAGTTGAAAATTGTTGGAGATTGGTATGTATTACCAGTCACATCTTATGGAAATTCAAAACTATTATTAGCAAAGTGTTATGGTCATGAAAGCAAAGACACTACTTTATCACCACAAGATTTGAGGGATAATAGCCTTTGGACAGCTATTCATAGTGAGATTCCAGATTGGGCATGGCCTGGCACAACAGAAATTGACTCCATAAAAGACAACAGATTTTTTGTTAAATATGAATATAGAATTGGAGACCCATTTATATTCTACCTTGAAACTATAGAACTTGAAATGGATAACAAAACTGGGATATTAAAAACTAAGAAGATATTTGATAGAAAAGAAAATGCGTCTTCCCATAATCCGACTAAGAAAAACCAATAGTCCGCATTTATACCGCTTAAAACAATAGCCTTTTCCATTGGTTATTTACCCCCCAATAGTCCGCGTTTGTAACGCGGATTATTTAAATAAGCGTTTGCAACGCTTAAAACAGTAGCCTTTTCAATTTCTTATTCCCCCACAATAATACTTACCGGCTGACTCCATGCGCCTTGCCCCGCTGCACCTATAGCCGCCACTCTGTACCACATCTTTTGCCCAATGGGTTGGTTAAGCACTTTTGCCTTGGTTTTAGTTACAATCATTATCATTTGCCACTCACCTGCGGTGGGGTCAGTCGCCGTCTCAATCACATAGCTTTTGGCATTTTTAATCCTGCGCCAGCGCAAATCCACCTCAGCTGCAAAATCACCATGGGTAATGCGCAAATCAGTAACATGGATAGGCAGATGAGATGGGCTTTTCTCCTTTTTCACCTCCATTGATGCCCCTTTTATTTTTGCTTCATCTCCCCTACTGGCACCCTGCACATAGGTGGCAAGGTTAGTGAGAACAGCATCACAAGCAGCCTCTATTTGGCTCTGTTCAGTAGTTTTTTGCTTTGCCTCCACCCTTATTGCTTCAACAATATTATAGATTTCCTCCAATGCATCAAGCGCCGCAGTTACAGCAGCCAAAGTTGGGTTTGGGTTAGGGAAATCAGGATTATTAGTTATAGCAAGCACCCACTGCCTGCCTTTCTGAATCTTCTCTGGGATTGGTTTTGACCTTAAATCAAGTACAACTTCTGCCATGATAACTTAAGTTTAAATTTTTATAGGTTGATTTTAGGCAAAGCTACATTGAATTATACTAAATCTATATTGATTTATTATAGTTCTATATTGCTTTAGAGTAATACTATATTGAACTATTATAAAGCTATATTGACTTATTTAAAAGCTATATTGACCTAGTACAAAACTATATTGACTTAGTATAAAGCTACATTGATTTATAGCAAAGCTATGTTGATTTAGAGTAAATCAACTCAGGATTAGATTGCCCATCCCACCATCAAAATAATAACAGTGGCATGTAGAAATTGGTCAAGCCCAAAGAGCCACCAATAGTATTTATTTGCATGGTTTTGCAGAGGTGGAAACCATGCATTCATTCTCCCTTTCCAAACGTCAATGGCAAAATGAGTGGCAATTTCAAAGGAAATTAAGTAACCCAATAAATCAGTAAATCCTAGGGCAACCAAAAGTGGGATACTCATCAATAATCCATGTGTGGTTGCATGAATAAAAATCGGGAAAAGAGGCTTGCCAAACTTCTTTGCATTCAGCATCCATGGGGTAGATAATGCGGTGAAGTCTGCCAGCCAATGGCAAAAAAACAAAGAGATAAGGAGGGCGGTTGGGTTCATTTAGGTTTCCTACTCAATAACAAAAATAGGGATTGGTTTTTAATGGTATTATCAGTCCTAAGAAACAGCTGTTGATTGATTCTTGGTGCAGAAATTACTGAATAGAAACCCTCACCCTTGCGGCAAAATTGCGCAACTCAGTTTTTACATCTGTGCTATTTAGTTGCATTTGTTCTTTAATCCAAACTGCGCCCAAAAGGTGGGTAAGTTTTTCTCCTTCATCATCGCCAGCAACAGGTTGTTCAAAAGGCAAACCTTCTTCAATCTCTTTAATCATTTGGTTAAGGTTTTCTAAACTATGCTCTTCGGCAAGGCGTTTTACTTCGTTTATTTTCATGCGGCAAATTTAAAGTGCAAAAAGCCTAAAGGCAGATTCTCAAAATATGCAATCCGTTTTTATCTTTGAATTATAAAACCTAAAC
>JAPLCZ010000149.1 GCA_026391915.1 Bacteroidota bacterium
CCACTTCCCATTTTAACGCTAATTTGGCTGCTGAGAAAAAAGCATAGAAAAAATGCCTAACCAGAATCCTGAACAAATAGCCCGCGACAATATTGATAAGCAATTAATTGCTTGCGGTTGGATTATACAAGGGATTAAGCAGGTTAACCTGAATGCAGGAATTGGTGTTGCCGTTAAAGAGTATTTAACAGATGTTGGTCCTGCTGACTATGTACTATTTGTGGAAGGCAAACCTTGTGGTGTAATAGAGGCAAAGCGTGAAGAAGAAGGTCATAGAATGGTGGTGCATGAAAGCCAGAGTGAAGATTACGCCAACGCAAAACTCAAACATCTAAAAAATGAACCTTTACCTTTTGTGTACATTAGTACTGGAGAAATAACACGGTTTACAGATTTTACTGACCCAAAACCAAGGGCAAGGGAAGTCTTTAGTTTCCACAGACCAGAAACTTTTAGAGATTGGCTAAAAAGAGATAAATCTCTTCGCAAAAGATTATTGGATTTACCAGCTTTGCAAACTGACAATTTAAGAGCTTGCCAAATTAAAGCTATCAATAATTTAGAGACTTCTTTTAAAGAAAACCGCCCTAGGGCATTGATTCAAATGGCTACTGGTTCCGGCAAAACCTTTACTGCTATTACTACCATTTATCGTTTGCTAAAATATGCCAAAGCAAAAAGGGTTTTGTTTTTAGTAGATACCAAAAATTTAGGTGAGCAGGCAGAACAAGAGTTCATGTCATTTTTGCCAAATGATGATAACAGAAAGTTCACAGAACTCTATAGTGTGCAGCGTTTAAAATCAAGTTATATTGCAACTGATAGCCAAGTTTGCATAAGCACCATTCAGCGGTTATATTCTATTTTAAAAGGTACAGAATTGGAAGAAAGCGCGGAAGAGGAAAACCCCAATGAAAGAACATACCAGCCCAAAGAAATACCCCCTATTGAGTATGACGGCAAAATGCCCATTGAGTTTTTTGATTTTATTGTAATTGATGAATGCCACCGCAGCATTTATAATCTTTGGAAACAAGTTTTAGAATATTATGATGCCTTTGAAATTGGATTAACGGCCACTCCTGATAAAAGAACTATTGGTTATTTTGACCAAAATATGGTAAGTGAATACTCACATGAAGATGCAGTAACTGACGGCGTAAATGTGGGGTATGATGTATTTATTATTGATACCAAAGTCACCCAGCAAGGTGCTACTTTATGGAAAGGAGAATACATAGAGCACCGCGAAAGATTAAGCCGAAAGAAAAGGATGGAATTGCAGGATGAAGATGAAAACTATACACGGCAACAGTTAGATAAAGAAGTTGTAAACCCCAATCAGATAAGAACTATAATTCGTTCTTTCAAGGAAAATCTCGCGACAATATTCCCAGAGAGATTTGATAAAAACGGAAATTTTGAAGTGCCTAAGACTTTAATCTTTGCCAAAACAGATAGCCACGCCAATGATATAATTGACATAGTAAGAGAAGAGTTTGCAGAGGAAAATAAATTCTGCAAAAAGATAACCTATAATGCAGAAGACCCTAAAAGTACATTATCACAATTCCGCAATGATTATTTCCCGCGCATTGCTGTAACAGTGGATATGATTGCTACAGGCACTGATGTAAAACCACTGGAGTGTTTGCTTTTTATGAGGGATGTAAAAAGCAGAAATTATTTTGAGCAAATGAAAGGCAGAGGCACACGAACCATCACTTTGGATGATTTGAAAAAAGTAACCCCAACGGCTAAGTTTACCAAAGACCATTTTGTAATTGTTGATGCTATTGGTGTAACCAAAAGCCTAAAAACTGATAGCAGACCCTTAGAGAAAAAGCCAGGGATACCACTAAAAGATTTACTGCAAGCTGTAGCCGTTGGAGCAAGGGATGAAGATTTATTTACCTCATTAGCAAACAGACTCACACGGCTGGATAAACAAATTACGGAAAAAGAAAAAGCCCAATTTGCAGAAAAGGCAAATGGCAAAACTGTCTCGCAAGTAGTAAAAGAATTACTGAATGCCTATAACCCTGATGTGCTGGAAAGTTTGAAGTATGAAGTTGAAGGTTCAATGTTGGGGGCTGCCCCTATTGAGATTGAAGAGGCATATAATACAGCTACTGAAAAACTACAGAATGAGGCTGCTAAAGTATTTTCGGGAGAGCTAAATGAGTACATTGAAAATGTGCGGAAAGCACACGAACAAAAGATTGATTTGGCAAATCCTGATGAAGTAATAAAGGCAGGATGGGATAAGGATAACAAAGACAAAGCGGCAGAATTAATACAAGATTTTACAGCATGGATTCTTGAAAATAAAAATGAGCTAATAGCCTTACAGTTTTTTTATAACCAACCCTACCGCAGGCGGGAGCTTACCTACACTATGATTAAGGAGGTGTTGGAAAAACTACAAAATGATAAGCCAACACTTGCGCTATCCAATGTGTGGCGGGCTTATGAAGCCTTAGAGCAATGCAATGGCTCACCACTTAATGAACTCACGGCAATTGTATCTCTTATTCGTAAAATTAGCGGCATAGATATCACCCTTACTGCCTATGATAAAACAGTAGATAAGAACTTTAAAGAATGGATTTTTAAAAAGCAGGCAGGTGCTACTAAGTTTAATGAAGAACAAATGCAATGGCTGCACATGATTAAAGAATATGTTACCAATAGCTTCCATATTGATAAAGAAGATTTTGATTTAAACCCCCTTAATGCAAAAGGCGGATTAGGAAAAATGTGGCAACTATTTGGGGATAAAACAGAGGAAATTATTAGTGACCTTAATGAGGCATTGGCGGCATAAAAATGACAGAAAAGGAAATGCATTAAATAATTGAACGCTTACTTAAACTCCCCAAGGAATGTGAGTGGGCAGAGTTTAAAATTAATCTGAAAACTGATGATGAAATTGGCAAATACATCTCAGCTTTAAGTAATGGCGCATGTTTAAAAAATGAGCCTTTTGGTTATTTAGTTTTTGGGATTAATGATAAATCACTCTTGGTTGAAGGCACAAAATTTAACCCTACTTTACATAAAGTGGGTAATGAGGAGTTGGAACATTGGCTTTTGCAAAGAGTGTCACCAAAGATTGAGGTGCAGATTTCTGAAGTTATTTACAATGCAAAGCACTTATCTGTTTTCCAAATTCAAGCAGCCAATGGGCAACCTACATGTTTTTCACATCAAGATTATATAAGAGTTGGCAGCATTACAAGACCCTTAAAAGATTTTCCTGAAAAAGAACGAAAGTTATGGGCAAATAAATCTAAGGAAGTCTTTGAAAAAGGAATAGCTCTTGAGGTAGAGTCGCCCTCTGATATAGTAAAACTCTTAGATACTCAATGCTATTTTGACCTTCTTAAAATCCCCTACCCAAGCAATCGAGAAGCGGTTATTGAGAAATTTATTTCTGAAAAATTTATTAGAACGCATCATAGTGGCTATGCAATTACAAACCTTGGAGCTTTGCTTTTTGCAAAAAATTTAGACGAGTTTGATTTATTAGCTTTTATGGCTCCGCGTGTAATACAATATGAAGGAAAAGATAAATTAAAAACTTTAAGAGACCAAGATGGAAAATTCGGTTATGCCCTTGGTTTTGATAGGTTAATAAAATATATTAATGCATTGTTACCAAGCAATGAGGTAATCGGTTTAGCTTTTAGAGAAACCAAATTGATGTACCCTGAAATTGCCATTAGAGAATTGGTAGCAAATGCTTTGGTTCATCAGGATTTTTATGAAAAGGGGTCTTCCCCATTAATTGAAATCTATAGTGATAGAATTGAAATTACAAATCCTGGTGTTCCCCTTATTTCCCCGAATAGATTTATAGATGAATATAAATCAAGAAATGAATTAATAGCTTCTGTTATGAGAAGGTTAGGCATTTGCGAAAAGAAGGGAAGCGGAATAGATAAGGTTGTTTTTAATATTGAGCTTTACCAACTTCCTGCATACGATGTTCAGATACAAGAAAGACATACTAAAGTAATTTTGTACTCTTATCAAAGATTTGCTGATATGGATAAAAAAGATAGAATTAGGGCTTGCTATCAACACGCTTGTCTAAAATTCATCACCAATACTAAAATGACTAATACCTCGCTTAGAGAAAGGTTTAACATTGCTGGTGAAAATGCAGCAATGGTTTCTAGAATAATTAAGGACACCTATGAGGCCGGATTAATTAAAGAAGAAGACCCTGAAAATACCTCAAGAAAATTTGTTAAGTATATACCTTCTTGGGCATAGTTTTATTTGACTGTAAAAATATGAAGCACCATAAAATGAATGTAACTGCCTATATTTCAGTAGATATTTTATTTGACGCTTATTTGACTGAGTCAGTAAGTTATCCACAATTTGAACAAATGGCTTATTTGACTGGCAACCCAAAACAAACCCAAAAACAAAGCAAAACCATTGAACAACAAGCACAAGTTTATTTGATGGCTATTTGACTGGAACAACAAAAATGATTGAACAAAATAAAATACCCAAGCACTGGCAAGTAAAAAAGTTGGGAGAGGTGTGTGAAATCAAAAACGGCAAGAATCAAAAACTGGTTGTTAATGCAAATGGTAAATACCCCATTTATGGAAGTGCTGGTGTAATGGGTTTTGCTGATGAATATTTATGCGAGGCGGGTTCTACTATTGTTGGGAGGAAGGGGACAATTAATAAACCTCTTTATGTTAAAACTCAATTTTGGAATTTTGATACTGCTTTTGGGTTTAGTCCGAATAAAGAGCTAATTGATAGTAGGTTTTTATATTTCTTCTGCTTGAGTTTCAATTTTAGTAAGCTTGATAAAAGCACAACCATTCCAAGTTTAGCAAAGACCGATTTACAGAAGATAGATGTAATCCTTCCACGACTCCCCGAACAACAACTCATCGTTTCCAAAATAGAAGAACTCCTAAGCGAATTAGAAAACGGCAAACAACAACTGCTCACGGCTCAACAGCAATTAAAAGTGTATAGGCAAAGTTTGCTGAAATGGGCTTTTGAAGGGAAACTCACTAATAAGAATGTAAAAGAGGGTGAATTGCCGAAGGGGTGGAAGAAAGTTCAAATAAAAGACGTTGCTGAAACATTTGGAGGATATGCTTTCAAAAGTGGTGAATTTTTACCGCAAGGAAAATATCAAGTTTTACGAATGGGGAATGTTAGACCAGGAGTTATCCGTTATAGCGAAAGCCCTGTTTACCTTGATAAAGTAGATGAAAATGTATTGAATAGAGCATTACTTCAAACAAATGATGTGATAATTACTCAAACAGGCACACGGAAAAAACGCGATTATGGATTTACAGTTTTAATCACAAAACCGAATCTTTTATTAAATCAAAGAATTGCATCTATTCGGTTTAATGAAAGCTATTTGCCTAAGTTTTTTCTTTATTTTTCTTGGACTGATTTGTTTAAAGATCAATTTTTTGCAAATGAAACAGGTAATGTCGGTCAAGGTAATGTTGGAATGAAAGCGGTTACAGAAACTTTAATTCCATTTCTATCATACAATGAACAACTACTTATTGTAGAAGAATTAGAAAGTAAACTCACCGTATGCGATAAAATAGAAGAAACCATCAGCCAAAGTTTGCAGCAGGCAGAAACTTTGAGGCAGAGTATTTTGAAAAAGGCGTTTGAGGGGAAATTGGTAGAAAATAAAAAGTAAAAAAATGAAAATAAATCAAATATTAGATAAGATAGATGGCTACCAATTGTTTGTGCCGGCTTTTCAGCGAGAGTTTGTTTGGAAACGTGATGATGCAAAAAAGCTAATCAGTTCAATGCTTCGTGATTACCCAACAGGCACCATGCTCACTTGGGAAACCAACAGTCCGCCCGAACTTAAGGGCGAATACACCTATGACCACAATAAGGGTTCGGTAAAACTAATTTTAGATGGTCAGCAGCGTATTACCACTTTGTATTTATTAATTAAAGGCGAAATACCACCCTACTATACCGAGCACGAAATTATTAACGATGTGCGGGGGCTTTATGTAAACATAAAAACATTGGAGCTGGAGTATTACAAAAAAACAATAATGAGTGGAAACCCTTTTTGGATAGATATTACCAAGATATTTAAAAATGAAACCAATGCTCTACAAATAATTAAAGCCATAAAAGAGCAACAGGAAATTGATGATGAAGCCCAGTTTTTGATATTAGACAACATCAGTAAAATTCAACAAATACAAAACAAAGAATTTTTAGAGCAAACTATTCCTGTAAAGGCAAACATACGAGAAGCGATTGATATTTTTTACATTGTAAATGCAAGCGGAGTAAACCTTACCGATGCTGAATTGGCATTAGCTCAAATATCAGGCTATTGGCCAGATGCAAGAGAACGGATTAAGGAAAAGTTATTTGAACTGGAAAAGGAAGGTTGGGTTTTCAAACTTGATTTTTTCATGTATGTATTGCTTGGATGCTTGCATCAGGTAGGTTCCAAAATGGAGAAATTGCATGGTCAGGAAAATCTGACTCCATTAAAAGAAACCTGGCTTGAATTAGAAAGCAATACGCTTGATTATGTATTTAATATCCTAAGAAGTCAGGCATATATTGACCATACGAAAGAAATAAATTCAGTGTATGCATTAGTGCCAATCATTGTTTATGCCTTTAGAAAAGGAAAAACAAAAATGACCGATGCTGAAATTAAAAAAGTAATAAAATGGTTTTACTATTCGCAAGTAAGAAACAGATACATTAGTCAGTTACCTCAAAAATTGGATAAAGACATTAGCATTGTTGCCAATGAAAAAAATCCTTTCGATAAACTATTAAATATTATTGAAGCCGAAAGAAGATTAGAAATTACCCCCGATGAATTTATTGGTGTTGGTGTCTTGCATCCTCTATGGGCATTAATGAATTGGTATTTAAAAAGTAGAGATGCAAAATGCTTAACAACAGGTGTTAGTCTTCGCAAAAATATGGGTAAGAAATATTCATTGGAGTGGGATCATATTTTCCCTTTTTCAATTCTAAAAAAGAATGGTTATGGTTGGGAGAACAGACATAAATATTCTTTGGCACAAGAAATAACCAACAGAGCTATACTAACAAAAACAGCTAACAGAACCAAGTCAAACAAAGAGGCCAAAAACTATTTAGCAGAAGTGCAGTTAAATTTTCCAAAGGCATTGGATTTACAATCAATCCCTACCGATACTCGTTTGTGGGAATTAGAAAACTATGAACAGTTTTTGCAAACAAGAAGAAAACTATTAGCAGGTCAATTGAATAACTTTCTAATTAGCATTTCAACTACGTCAGAAGAAGCAATAACAATGAGTGTAGAAGAACTGATAGAACAGGGTGAAAATTCGAGCTTGGAACTAAAAACCACATTGAGGTGGGATTTGAAACTAAATCAAATTAATAAGAAGTTAGAAGATGTTGTTTTAAAAACGATTGCAGCATTTAGTAATGGAGAAGGAGGAACATTAATTATAGGCGTAAACGATGAAGGAGAAATTGAAGGTTTGCATCACGATTACGCGACTTTACCCAATGGCGATAAAGATAAATTTGAGTTGCATTTAAGGAATTTGCTTAACAAAGAATATAGTCTTGATTTTGCCACCAACAATCTTAAAATCTCATTTCCTGAAATTGAAGAAAAAGAAATTTGTATGGTGGAAGTAAAAGCAGGATTAAAACCTTTATACACTTCTGTAGCAGATAACAATGGGAACAAAACTCAAAAGTTTTATGTACGAAGCGGAAACTCATCGCAAGAAGTTGCTTTAAACGAAATAACAGAATTTATCACAAAACGATTTGACAAATAACAGAAACCCCAGTATATAATGAGCAACAACACATCTAGTATAGTAAGCAAAGTTTGGTCTTTCTGCAATCCCCTGCGTGATGTAGGTGTAGGATACGGAGATTATTTGGAGCAACTCACCTATTTGCTTTTCTTAAAAATGGCGGATGAATATAGCAAGCCGCCACACAATAGAAAACTACCCATTCCAAAAGCTTACAATTGGGAAAGTTTAACCAATAAAAAGGGTGCAGAACTGGAATTGCATTATGCCACTTTACTTCGTGAGTTAAGCACTGCAAAAGGAATTTTAGGTCAAATATTTACCAAGAGCCAAAACAAAATTCAAGACCCAGCAATGCTTGCCAAAATCATTGATATGATTGACAGCGAACAATGGTTAGTAATGGGAGCAGATGTGAAAGGTGATATTTACGAAAGACTATTGGAGCAAAATGCACAAGACGTAAAAAGCGGTGCAGGGCAATACTTTACGCCACGGCCTTTGATTCGTGCAATGGTAGAATGTATTCAGCCACAACCCGGCAAAACCATTGCTGACCCTGCTTGTGGTACTGGCGGTTTCTTTTTAGCGGCATACGATTTTATTGTAGAAAACAACAAACTTGACAAATCGCAAAATAAGTTTTTAAAAATGGAAACATTTTTTGGAAACGAAATTGTTGCAGGAACAAGGCGTTTGGCTTTGATGAATTTATTTCTTCATAACATTGGCGACATAGAAAGCGATAATTTCATTTCTCCTGCCGATGCTTTAATTGCAGCCTCCCCGACAACTTACGATTATGTATTAGCCAATCCACCATTCGAAAAAAAGAGTTCACAAACTTTTACCAATGACGAAGGCGAACAAGAGAAAGACGATTTAACCTATAACCGACAGGACTTTTGGGCTACAACAAGTAACAAACAATTGAACTTTGTTCAACACATTCGTTCAATGCTTAAAACAACAGGAATGGCAGCCGTTGTTTTACCCGACAATGTTTTGTTTGAAGGTGGTGCAGGTGAAACGGTTCGTAAAAAATTATTGGAAACAACCGACCTGCATACAATTCTTCGCTTACCGACAGGAATATTTTATGCTCAAGGTGTGAAAGCAAATGTTATTTTCTTCGACAACAAACCTGCAAGTAAAAATCCTTGGACAAAGGAAATTTGGGTTTATGATTACCGTACCAACATTCATCACACTTTAAAGAAAAATCCGTTAAACATTGAAGTTTTAAAAGACTTCATTGCTTGTTATAAACCCGACAACAGAAACAAGCGAAAAGAAACATTTAATGCAGAAACCAACCCAGAGGGCAGATGGAGAAAGTTTGACTATGACGAAATAATAGCAAGAGATAAAACCAGTTTGGATATTACATGGCTCAAAGATAAATCATTGGCAGACCTTGATAACCTCCCTGACCCCGATGTTTTAGCAGCAGATATTATTGAAAACTTAGAGGCTGGACTAGCAAGTTTTAGAGAAATAATGCTGACCATTGAAGGGAAGGAATAACCCAACACTTCAGTTGCAAACTGCCCGTTAAAGCTTCCAAGAAACATTCTTGAAAGGGCAGAAATAATTCATTTAAGAAGAGTCAATTTGAATTAATTCTCCGCACTCTTATTCTCCGCCTCCACTTTTTTAAGTGCTTCCCACCCACCGGATAGGTGATAAATATTAAAGAGTTTGTACCTGCGCAACCATGAAATCAGCATGGAGGATAATGCCCCATCATCATCGCAAAAATAAAGAATAGCATCATCAGGCATCCCCTCTGCCTCCGCAATAATAGTAGTGGCGGGGGTGTTATCAGCCATCTCAATATGTCCCTTTTCAAAGTCAGCCTCAGGGCGTATATCCACCACATGGGGTTCATCATATTTTAGGTCAATGGCAAATTCATCAGCAGGTATGCTGATGATAATATCTTCTTTTTTACCTGCATTTCTCCATGCCTCAAAGCCACCATTAAGCCGCCCTTTGGTACTTGGGAAAATAAGGCTCAGGGCATCCGCCATTGAGTTGCTTTGGGGTGTATTGCCATCAACAAGTAGCACCCCAATTCTGGGGTCAAACATATCTTTAAATAACTCACTCTCTTTTATGCTTCCGCTAAAGTTGATGCTATCAGGGATGAAACCTGCACAAAACTCATCTGCATTGCGGAGGTCAATTACTTGGTATCCTTCTGCAATGGCAGCTTCAAATTCTGCCACACTTAGCTGTGGAATTTCAATTTCTATCTTCATAATAAAATTTATTGGCTACAAAGTTACCTTGATTTCTACCTTTGAAGCATCAAATTAATTCTCAAAATATGCAAATAAAACAAGCTACCACAGATGCTGATATCTTCAAATGTTATCAGGTGATGAAAGTGCTAAGACCTCATTTGATAGAAGAAAATTTTCTATCCCTTATTAAAGAAATGATGACAGAGGGATATGAATTGGCATTTGCAGAAGAGGAGGGTAAAGCCGTTTCTGCTATTGGGTATAGGTATCTGCAATACCTCGCCAAGGGCAAGCATATTTATATTGATGATTTGGTAACAATTGAAGAAGTACGTGGCAAAGGGCACGCCTCCCAATTGCTGGATTATGTGTTTGCTATTGCTAAAGAAAAGGGCTATAAAGCGGTGACTTTGGACTCTGCCCATTACAGATTTGTGGCGCATAAGCTTTACCTCAACAAAGGGTTTAATATTGTTGGGCATCATTTCTCTGCTGATTTTTAAAGTATGCATTGATAACTTCAAATTAGTTATCTAATTTGCCCCCTTGCAAACGCCCCTTTTTACCGGAACTCATAGAATTCACCTGCAAGAGGTGGGCTCCACCAATACTTATCTTAAAGAATTAATTGCCTCCAAAGATTTATCTGAGGGCAGTGCCATTACTGCTTCCCACCAATCAGAAGGGCGTGGGCAGTTGGGTGCTGAGTGGAATGCAGAACCTGATAGCAATATCACCACTTCTATTTTATATCATCCTAAGTTTTTATTGGCAGAGGAGCAGTTTCTCCTTAGCCGTGCTGTAGCATTGGGGGTAAGGGAGTTTATCCAAAAACTTTTGCCTGATGAATTGGTACAAATAAAATGGCCCAATGATATAAGAGTGCTGGGCAAAAAGATTAGTGGGATACTGATAGAAAATTCTCTTGCAGGGAATTTTCTAAGCACCTCTGTAATTGGCATTGGCATTAACATAAACGAGGCTATGAGGCTGGAAACCGCCATTAGCCTGCATGACATTACAGGGAGATATTATAATCTTGAGGAGCTATACCCTGTGCTTTTCTCATGCCTTGAGGCGCAATATCTCCAACTGAAATCTAATAAAAAAGAAGCTGTGAAAAAGGATTACCTAAAGCATTTTTATGGCTTGCATCAAGAGGTTAATTTTACGGATACCCTTACCCAAGAATCTTTTATTGCACTTATTGCAGGAGTTACTGAAGAGGGCAAACTCATCCTACAATATCCCGAAGGAGTGGTGCGGTTTATTGATTTAAAAGAGGTGCGGTTTGTTTAGCATTGCGTGTTTTTTTGAAGCGTAGGTCAATGGCTTTTGAATGTTTTAAAGATTTTGCTTTAGGGTTAGATGAAGAGGATTAACTGTTGGGCGTGGATGAAATATGGGAAGGCGGGAGGTAAATATAGAAGGCTGTATGTTAAAAACTGGTGGACGAATGTTAAATATGGAAGCCTGTATGATAAAAAGAGTTGCCTGTATGGTAAAAACTGGAGGATGTATGGTAAATATGGTTGCCTGTATGGTAAATATGGCAGGGTGTAGGGGAGTTTTCGAGGAGGAGGTGACAGGATGGCAGGGATGAGAGGGCTGAAGTTTACTTCACCGCCTTCTTAAACAAATCAGAGTTTGCCATAACCCCGCAAGAAAGGAGAAAAGGGGTGTAGTAGGGAGGGG
>JAPLCZ010000207.1 GCA_026391915.1 Bacteroidota bacterium
TATCCATAAAATAGCCCGCCATGTAGATATTGCCTTTTTTATCGCTACACATAGTTAGTGCATAATTGCTAATATTTAATGATGAGTTCCCTATTTCAGTTACAGTGGTCCCATCATATTTGGCTACATAATATTTACTAGATGTATTTTTAGCAGTACCCGAAAAATAAATGTTGCCAGCAGGGTCGTCACAAACTGCAAGTACTGCCCCGTTGAAATAATAATTGCCAGTAGCCGCCCATTTTTTTTGTGCGAAAGAATTTAATGAAAGAAGCAGAACAGCTGCAAAAAGTAAAATGTTTTTCATTGATGTGTTTTGTTTTATTGTTGATTTTTTTGAAGGTGCAAAAATATGAATTCATGGAAATAAATTATACAACTTTAGACGTGCCACGTTTTAAAAACGTGGCACGTCTTTGAAAAACTTTTCACTTTTCGCTTTTCGTTATTAACTAATTACCCCACCCATTTCTCCAGCCCCATCATAAATTCTGTATCCCCTAATCGGGACTCAATAGAGGGGTTTTCGGCTACAATCTTCTCAAGGATTTCATTATTATTAATGCCACGGCTAAGGGCTTCGGCATAGGGGGTATCACTAAAAGTAACCAATGAGTATTGGGTTTGCCATTGGGCAGGGAATAGCTCCGCAAGCTTTTGGGCAATCTTATTTTTGAGGATGAAATGGGGGTCTGCCACCAGGTCTCGCATCTCAATAAAATTGCGGAGGGCGAGGTCAGCCACGGCATCCGCATTGGGTTTGCGCATTTGGTTAAAAGCAGGGAGGATGGCGTGCCAATCATCATTATGCGCATCCATCAGTTGGGCAAGATAGGTGCAATCCTCAAAGCCGGCATTCATGCCCTGCCCATAAAAAGGAACAATAGGGTGGGCAGCATCGCCAATAAGGGTAGCGGTATTTTCAATATACCAGGGGTTGCAACGGATGGTTACCAAATCGGAAACTGGATTGGCAAAAAAGTCATCATCAAAGGTGGGCATATCCGCCAAGGCATCGGGGAAATACTTAGTAAAAAACTGCCTTGCGGAGTCTTTAGTGGTGAGGTGTTCAAATGAAACCTCTCCTTTGGCAGGAAGAAAAAGGGTGCAGGTAAATGAGCCATCAAGGTTGGGGAGGGCAATCAGCATAAAGCTTTTGCGTGGCCAAATATGGAGGGCATTTTTCTTCAAACGCCAGCCACCATCTGCCGCGGCAGGTATGCTGAGTTCTTTATAAGCGTGTTGCAAATAATCCTGCCTGTATTCAAAATCAAACCTTTCAGATTTCATCAATGCCATCCTTACGGCAGAGAAAGCACCATCAGAGCCGAATATCATATCGTATTTCTCACGGGTATTTTGGTGGGTGGTGGTGTTATAAAAACTAATTTCTTTATTGCGAAAGTTGATGTCATCACAGCGTTCATCAAAATGCATTTTAATATTGGGATATTTAGAAGCCTCACGCAACAGCAATTGGTTAAGCCCACCCCGCGAAATAGAATTGATGAATTGCCCGTCTTTGCCGTATTGCATAAAACGGGTTCCGCCATTTTCATCATGCACCTCACGCCCATGCATGGGTATGCAAAGCTTGCGGATTTCTTCATCAAGCCCTGCCAACTCCAGCCCTCTAAAACCCCTGTGGGAGAGGGCAAGATTAATAGACCTGCCACCTTCAATTGTGCCATCACGCATATCTGGGCGGCGTTCCCAAACATCAGCGCGGAAACCACGGCGTGCTAAAATCACTGCCAATAAAGAGCCTACTAAACCACCACCAACAATGCAATATTTCTTTTCCATTTCTGTTTTCTTTTAATGCTGCGAAACTAAAATTAGTTCCACACTGCAAAGATGACATGCATCATCTCTTCCTCAAAATATAAAACTGGTAAATTGCGGGCTGAAAGAAGATGAATATCCTCCACGTAACATTTATGTACCCCACTAAGGAGATTCCGCTGAAAGGGAAGGCAGTGGAGAATATTGTACATGGGATGATTGCCGCAGAACCGGAATGGAATCATACGGTGGTGCATCTTACGAATGAGTTAGCGGAAGACCTCCACGGTGCCGAATATGAGGGGATAGATTATATAAGATTGAACCTGCCCAAGTATTATAAGGCGTGGCAATTCCTGCCGCAAAAGCAAATCAGCTGGATGCTTGAGGGCTATAAATTTGATGTGATTCATTTCCATAATCTCTTCCCGGGTTGCTATCTTTTTAATGATTTAATTAAGAAACAAAACATCCCCTACATCATCACTTTCAGGGGGAGTTGCGCCCTGAGTTTAAAGAGGCTTTATAGAAATTGTGTGCTTAAGAAGTTTATAGAAAACGCCAAAGCCTATACCTTCCTCTCTGACTATTTTTATGAGATGGCAATGAAGGCTTTGAAGAAGAAAAATATCCATATCAAGGCTGATAAGGTGCATTTTATCCCAAACTTTAAAGAGGATATTTGGTTGGATGGCGCAGCAAAAAAGGAGATAGGATTCCCAACAAAAATACTTTGCCTTGCTAATGTAGAGCCCCGGAAAAACATTCTTAAAACCATAAAAGCAGTTGAGCTACTCCAACAAAAAAGAAAGATAGAACTGGATATTTATGGGGATGTGTATGACCAAAAATTATTTAATGAAGTAAGTAAAAGGCTTACTGATACCATCCGTTTTCATTTTGTTTTAAAGAATGAAGACATCATGAAAGTGATTGATGAAAGCGATATGATGTTTGTCTGCGCCCACCTTGAAACTTTTGGGATGGCATATATAGAAAGCATTCTCAGGCAGCGCCCCATTATATACCCAAAAGAGGCAGGGATTGAGCATTTTATTAAAGACAACCGCTATGGTGTTGCAGTAAAAAACGTGTTGGATTCTGAGGAAATGGCAGAGGCAATTGATGCCTGCATTGGCAATTACCTCAACTATAATTTTAAGGGCAGGGAAAGGTTCACCGCCCACGCAGTAATGCCCCAATGGCTTAAACTTTACACCCAATGAGAGTAGTTTATATCCATCAGTATTATCTAACTCCTGATGATTGGGGTAGTACAAGGTCATACTATTTTAGCCGCGCTTTGGCGGATGCAGGGCATGAAGTATTTATCATAACATCCTGCAAAACCCAGAAGAAAGAAGTAACTTATAATGGCAAAATAACAATCTATTATTTACCCATAGCCTATAGCCAAAACTTTAGCAAAAGGCAACGTATATGGTCTTATTTAAAGTTTTCGGTACGGGCATTCCTTTTAGTTTTAGGATTGAAAAATATATCTTTGATTTACGCAACAAGCACCCCATTGAGTGTTGGTATAATTAGCTTAGCCATAAAAAAGGTCAAAGACATAAAATATATTTTTGAGGTGCGGGATTTATGGCCGGAAGTGCCCATTGCTTTAGGCTTCATCAAAAACAAATGGATGATTTCTATTTTGAAATCTGTCACCAAATCCATCTATAAAAATGCAGAGAAGATAGTAGCAGCTTCCACAGGGATGGAAGAAGGAATTAAACTTTACAAAACCGAAACTCCAATTACCGTAATCACCAATTTTTCGGATACTGAAATCTTCAAACCCCAACTTACCCCTAAATCCCCTAAAGGGGACTTGATGTTGGATTTTGAGTTGAGAAGAAAATACTTAAAGGATGAAGAGAAAGGAATAATATACTTTGGGGCTATTGGGATGGCAAACCATTTAGAGTATTTTTTGGAGGCGGCAAAGGCATCTCAAGAAGCTAAGCTCTCCCTAAAATTCTTTGTGGTGGGTGATGGTTCAGAGAAAGAAAGGTTGCAGAAAATTGCAATAAAATCAGAAATTAATAATCTTATTTTCCTGCCACCTATCCCCAAGAAAAACCTCCCTGAACTACTCTCTGTGATGGATTTTAGCTATATATCATTCCTCCATATCCCAGAACTTTTTACTTCTTCTCCCAACAAATTATTTGATTCCTTAGCAATGGGATTGGCCTGCATCACCAACACAATAGGCTGGATGCAGGAGGTGCTAGAAACTTCTGAAAGTGGATTATTCTGCAACCCGAATCAACCCTCAGATTTTGTTGAGAAAATAAAACCTTTCCTAACTGATGAAAATCTTTTATCCACTTTTAAAGCCAATGCTAGAAGGGTTGCAGAGGAGAAATTTAGTACCGAGGTTTGCTGTGAAAGATTGTTATCTCTGTTTGAAACGGAGATAAATTTCAAGAAGAATTAGCCACATAGATACATAGAAAAACAAAGTATCTATGTGGCAAAAGGTTTTTCAAAAGAGTTCATATAGGAGGTTTTGCACAAATCCACCTAAGCATAAAACACTTCTATCTTTTATGCGTTATATTTTTGCAGCATCAATTCAATTGATTTGAGGAAGTCCCGTTTTAGTTTTTCTACTTTTATTAGGTGTAGTTCCATTTGCTTTATTGCAATTGGAGTTGTGCTTTCATTGCATTCGCAAACGCGGCGGCAGTTGGAAAATCAGCGCCGCCAAAAGGAACGCGAGATTGAAATGACCAAGAAAATGCTGGCGGAAACTGCTGAAAAACAACGCCAGACTTTTGCCTATCTCCGCATCTTAGACCACCAAATTCAAATGCGCCAAGAGTTGCTTGGTACCTATCAAAACGAGTTACACCTCATCAGCAAACACATTGATGCTAATAGTGATATCGTGGCTGCTCTTGAACATGATTTGGCATCACTAAAAAAGGAATATGCCCAGCTGCTTTACTTCATGTATAAGACAAAAGGCCATAGCAATATGGTGAGTTTTATTTTCTCTGCTGGCAGTTTTAATGAGGCTTATAAGCGTTTAAAATTTATTCAGTTTTATTCTGATTTCAGGCAGAAGCAATTTGATTTGATGATAAGAACTGAGGCATCTTTAGGTTATAAAATTTCTGAGCTGCATGACCGCCAGCGCCAAAAAGAAGCATTGATAAATCAGATGGCTGCGCAAAAAAATCAACTGGAGGTGGATAAATCAGAACAGAACCAGGTGGCGGATAAACTCAAAGGGCAAGAACAAGATTTGCGCAAACAGCTTAAAGAAAAACAGCGTATTGCAGAGAGACTTGACCGCGCCGTAAGAGACCAGATTGCCAAAGAAATTGCGGCTGCTAATTCAAGGAGAACCCACAACAGAAGAAGGAGAAATAATGATAATGATAAGAGTGATAGTAAGAATTCTGCAACACCAGAAACCATGAAACTTTCTGGCGAGTTTTCTTCTAATAAATCCCGCCTGCCGTGGCCGGTGGAGAGTGGTTTTGTGAGTGGACATTTTGGGGTGCATGAACACCCAACTATCAAGAATGTGATGGTGGATAATAAGGGCGTAAAAATCCGTACTTCTCCCGGCGCACATGCCCGTGCTATCTTTGGTGGAGAGGTAGCAGCGGTGCTGGAACTTAGCGGTTCGGGCATTAGCGTTTTGGTAAAACATGGTGAATATTTCACCATTTATTCTAACCTGCGGAGTGTGAGTGCCGGCATTGTGAAGGGTACTAAAATTAGCCCTAAAGAAGATTTAGGAGTAGTAGGTAAAAACCTTGATAGCGGTGAAACAGAGTTGGATTTCCAACTATGGCAGGGCTATGAACGCCTTAATCCGGAGAGCTGGATTGCGCCTCGATAATTTTCTTTTTCCATGAGTTGTCCTCTGGGATAATTGAGATACCAAGGGTTTTGCAAATCTCAATTTTGGTGCGGTTCAAATCCATTTTTATTTCTTGCCAATGCAGTAAGTCTTCTTCGTTATTTTCTTGTACTGCTTTAAGGATATTATTGCCCACCTCGGGTAGCATGATGATAATTTTATGGAGCTTTAAGTAGTTCAAAACATTCTCTACATCCGTAATAAAATTATCCTCTGGCGTATCCACATGCCTGCCTAAAAAATCATCCCAACCTTTATCCAACTGCTGACTTTCCATCACCAAAGTAGTAACAAAAAATTGCATTTCGGTATCCTCAGTATTTACAAAATGGGTGAAATCCAACACTTCATTTTTATCATCAGATACCTGTTTTATTTCATTAAAAATCTTTTCACAAATTTTATCCACCCACTCCAATTCGGGTAATTGACTCAGGATATATTTGGTAATAGTTTCCTCCTCATTATAATTTTTGCTGCCATAAAGTATAATGTCTTTGATTAATTGCTTTTCCTGAATGGAGACATCAGCTACATTAATAGGCTTTGGCTGCGGGGGCTGCGTAAAAGTAACATTTATTTCAGCAGGTTTGTTTTCATCTTTAAATTTTTTAACGCTGATGCGTTGCAATTCTTCGTACAAAAATTTTTCATCCACCCCAAAAATCTTCTCCGCCTCCCGCACAAAAAGGCTGCGTGCTACCGGGTCAGTAATCTTTTCTACCGATTGCATTACCTCCCTTATCACCTCACTCCTACGGATGATATCACTCCCAATATCTTTCAGCAAAGCATCTGCTTTAAAGCGCACAAAATCCTTTGCGTTTTTATTGAAGTATTCCTGAATTTCCTCCGCATCAAATTCGCGGGCAAAGGAGTCGGGGTCTTTGTCTGCTGGCAAGGTAACAAGCCGCACATTCAGCCCTTGCTCCAATGCCAAATCAATCCCACGGAGGGCAGCCTTTTGCCCAGCATCATCCCCATCAAAAAGAAAAATAATATTATCTGTAAACCGTTTTACCAACTTCAATTGGTCTTCCGTAAGGCTAGTGCCGGAGCTTGCCACCACATTCTCCACCCCCCGCTGATACATGGAAATTACATCCATATATCCTTCCACCAAAATACATTCATCTTTAATTCTGATTGCCTTTTTGGCTTGCGAAATCCCGTACAGGATTTTGCTTTTTTGGTACACATCCGTCTCAGGACTATTAATGTATTTGGCTTCTTTTCCTGTGGTTTTTAAAGTCCTGCCGCCAAAGCCCACCACCTTACCACTTACGCTGTGGATAGGGAAGAGAATCCTCTCCCTAAACCTATCCAGCAGATGCCCGTCATCAGTTTCAAAAGAGAGCCCTGTTTTGGTAAGCTGCTCTTTCAAGAAACCATTTTTCAATGCCCATTGCGTGAAGGTATCCTTGCCTTGTTGCGCCCAACCCAACCCAAAATCCTCTATTGATTTTGCACTCAGTCCGCGTTCTTTAAAATAACTTAACCCAATAGTTTTGCCCTCCTCATCATTATGCAATACCTCTGCAAAATGCTTTTGTGCCGCAGCCAACAAAATATAGAGGCTGTCCTTTTCCGTTTTTTGCTGTTCCTGCTCTGGTGTATTGCGCACCTCCTCAATCTCAATATGATATTTTGCCGCAAGATATTTTAGCGCCTCGGGGTAGCTCATCCCCTCATGTTCCATCACAAAACCTACTGCATTGCCTGATTTGCCACAGCCAAAACATTTGTAGATTTCTTTAACAGGAGACACCGTAAATGATGGTGATTTTTCATGATGAAAGGGGCAATTGCCCAGATAGTTTACCCCCCGCTTTTTAAGCTGAATAAAATCCGAAATCACCTCGTAGATGTTTGCGGTTTGCAGTATTTTATCTATGGTATCACGGGTAATCATCAGCCTTCAAAGGTAGGGAGAGAAGGCGGGAAGAATGAAAAAGGAAAGTGGGAAAAATGCAAGTAAGTACATGAATAAATTTCTAACCGTTAATGGCATTTTTCGCCAACAATTTTTCTGCTAGCAAATAATATTTGTAATAGGCAAAAACTTTAAACTTAGAACATGAAACATTAAACTTCCTTGTTCCAAAATAAAACCCTTATTTTCGCTACTTCAAAACACTAAACTGCCATCTAAAAAAATCTGTTATGAAAAAATTATTGCTTCTTACTTTCTTTGGATTGATTTACTTTTTTGCCTCTGCCCAAAGCAAAACTGAAATCAACGGTGCTGCCCAAATCCGCTTTAACGAGGAGTTTGGAATTCCGGATTATGTGGAATACAAACCCGAAGGTCAATGGTCTGCTTCAGAATTTCAGGAGAAGGTAAAAAATATTCTGCATCTGAAAGCCGATGATAAACTTATAGAATACCAAACTGACAAAGATGATATTGGGTATACCCACCACCGCTTTGAACAATATTATAAAGGTATTCCGGTTACGGTTTCTATGATTATCATGCATGAGAAAAACGGAAATTGTGTTTCGTTTAACGGAGAATTTTTCCCGGGTATAAACCTGAATACTGTTCCATCTATATCAGAAAAAAATGCTCTTGAGATTGCTAAAAAATATTCTGGCGGCACCTCGTTTATGTGGGAGAAACCCGAAGAAGAAGCCTTCCTAAAAAAAATAAAAGACGACCCTACGGCTACCTATTTCCCTAAAGGAGAATTACGCATTTGCCCAATCAACGGCCAACCTAAAAAAGGAAATTTCAGGTTGACCTACCGCTTTGATATTTATTGCGCAGCGCCTGTAAAAAGAACGGAAATTTATGTAGATGCCCAAAACGGTGAAGTCATTTTTACCAATGAAATTTTAACCAATGTAAATAAAACCGGAACTGCTAAAACGGGTTATGCAGGCATACAGAAAATAGGAACGGACAGCGTGAGTAAATTCAAATTTGTATTGAGGGAGACCACTCACGGCAAAGGGGTAGAAACTTATGATGCAAACAAAGGAAGTAATGCTGATTTTATTGACTCCAACAATTACTGGAACAACGTAAACGCGGCAAAAGATCAATTTGCTACCGATGCGCATTTGGGTGCAGAAAAAACATGGGAATTTTATTTTTATACGGTAGGGCGAAACAGCTATGATAACAAAGGAACAAAGCTCATTAGTAATTTTCATGGTAACTACAGTAACGCATACTGGAACGGAACTACGATGAGTTATGGTGATGGAGATGGTACTACTTACGGCCCTTTTCCATCGCTTGATGTGGCGGGGCATGAACTTACTCATGGAGTAACGGCAAACTCATCCAAACTTATTTACTCTTCTGAGTCTGGTGCGTTGAATGAATCCTTCTCTGACATCTTTGGCAATACAGTAGAAAGATTTACTGACCCCGCAGGTGCCTCATGGAATATTGCGGAAAGAGTAACTAAAAACGGCAAAGGTTTCCGCAGTATGCAAGACCCTAAAATTTTCTCCAATCCTGGTTGTTATGGCGGTACTTATTGGGCAAGTACCAACGATGTGCATTACAACAGCGGTGTACAAAACCACTGGTATTATATTTTGGTAGAAGGCGACAGCGGCACCAATGATTTGGGTAAAAAATATGATGTGCATGGCATAGGGATGAATGACGCAGCCCGCATTGCCTACAGAAATAATGCTTATTACCTTACCCCTTCTTCTGATTATTCCAAAGCTGGAATTTATGCCATACAGGCTGCTAAAGATTTGTTTGGTGTATGCAGTGACCAAGTGGTACAAACTACCAACGCATGGTATGCCTGCGGTGTGGGGTCAAAATATGATAGCACCAAAAGACCGATGAGTGGCATCTATACAATTGGCGGGACTTCCCCTGATTTTACAACTTTTACAGCAGCGGTTTCTGTGCTGAATAAAAACGGCGTTTTTATGCCTGTAGTTTTTTCGGTAATAGACGGTAGTTATAATGAACAAATAAAAATCAACGCAGTTAAGGGAACATCGGCTCTAAATACTGTTAGTTTTCAATCACAAAGCAATGACAGCAGCAAAGTGGATTTGACTTTTGCTTCGTCGTCTTCTTCAACCAATGATTATACTCTAATGATGGACAGCAGTCGCTACATAACTTTCAAAAAAATATCAATTTCCAGAACGGGAACTGCCACCTATGGCAATGTAATTTTCCTGAGAGGGAAAGCATCATACAATACTTTTGAGAATAATAAAATCAGTGGTGTGTATGCAGGTAATACCGGATTAACTGCTGCCAATTCTTTAATTCAATCCAATAATTCTGCTGTCAGTTTTAATACAATAACAGGTAATTTATTTAAGTATGGGATGAATGCAGTTTACCTATATGGAAATGCCTCAACCCCTCAGGATGGTAACTTGATTGAAGAAAATATTATGGATAGTTTTGGATTGGCAGGGGTGAATACCGGCTACAACAATAACTTAACAATTCGTAAAAATATCATTACAGGAAATCCGTTTTCCACCTCTGCATCCTATGGCTACGGAATAAAAAATGACTATGGAAATTATGCTACAGAAATTTCAAACAATTCAATCCTAATTGCAATAAATGGCTCTTCTGTTACCGGAATAAATATCAATAATTTTTCTAACAGCGGAAGCGGTTGTTTGGTTACTAATAATTTTATTTCTGTTACCACCGGCACTACTACTTCCATAGGTTTGGCTTCTAGATTAAATACCAATGTGTACTGCTATTTTAATTCCGTCTTAAATACAGATACCCTTGCTTCCTCCACGGCTTTTTATCAGGAAAACACAAGCGGTAATTCCAATATAGTAGCAAATAATATTTTTGAAAATAAGGCAAATGGTTATGCCATTTACAGCAAATCAGGCAACCTGAATTCATGCAATTACAATAATTTTTTCAGCACGGCAACAAACCTTGGCCATTACAACGGAACAGATTATAATACCTTAACCGGCTGGCAAACCGGAACAGGATTCGACTTAAAATCCATCAACGTAAATCCAAATTTTATATCTCTTACAGATCTACATTCCGGCAATGATACTTTAAATGAAGCTGGATTATCTATAGCTAAAATTTTTACAGATATTGACGGAGAATCTCGCAGCACAAAACCAGATATCGGGGCAGATGAATTTGTACCAACTTCTTCCTGTTTAAAGGGCAGCTATACCATTGGCGGCACAACGCCAGACTACGCAACTTTTAATGCAGCAGTAACTGATATAACCAAAAAAGGAATATGCAATGCAGTTACTTTTTTAGTGCGTGACGACGTGTATCAGGAGAAGATAAGAATCACTTCAATACCCGGCGCATCATCCATAAACACCATAACATTTACCAGCCAGAATGGCGACAGCAGCAAAGTAATTTTAACAGATACTTCCTCCAATATTTCTTCGTATCCTAACTATACTTTGTTGATGGATTCTGCCTCATGGATTATCTTTAAAAAGATTACCATTAGCAGGACAGGAACAGGAATTTTCGCTAATGTTATTGTGCTTAATCCTCTCTCAAAAAATAATAGTTTTTATAACAATCAGATGATTGGAGTGCAAGCTATATCTAATAATTTTTCACAATCAATTTACGCCACCAACAAAACAAATACATCGGATAATTTACTTAAAAATAATCTTATAAAATACGGAAGTATGGCTATTAGTTTTATTGGAGATAGCCTTACCAAAACCTCTAATAATAATTTTGAAAATAATATCATTGACAGCTTTTATGCTACCGGAATTTATTTAAAATTTAATACGAATTCGTTTATTAAAAACAATACAATTTCTCAAAGCCCTGCAGGATATTCGTTGGGTACAGGCATTGGGATTTACAATCATCTCAACTCCGTTTTGGTTACTAAAAATAGGATTCATTTACCCGCAGGGGGCAATGGGTTGGAGGTAATAAATCATACCAATTCTGTATCAGCCAAAGGCGTTTATTCCAATAATTTTATAGCCGTTAAAAACAAAGGGATTGGCATCAATGCATCGCAATCCGGCATCACAGAATTTCTATTTAACAACGTCCATATGTTTGGTACGGATTCGTTCAGTTATGCATTCTATGGCAATTCAGTAAATTCAAAATTTTCTTTTTATAATAACAATCTAATCAACTCCGAAAAAGGGTATGCCTTTTATAGCGGACAAAATGTTTCTGGCTATTATGCATCTGATTACAATAATATTTTTACTAACGGATACCGCTTAGCATTTTGGTGTAATTATCACAAAAGAAATTTAAAAGAATTTCAGTTTTCCAGCGGGTTGGATGCCCATTCCGTAACCGTAGATCCGGGGTATTATTCCAATGATAATTTGCATGTAAAAAATGCAGTGATTGATCAAGCAGGAATTTCGTTATCTTCCGTAAAAGATGATGTAGATGGTGACCTCAGAACTACCACACCTGACATTGGTGCTGATGAATTTGTATCACATAATTTAGATGCTGGGATTAAAGATTTTTATAGCCCAAGTGGTGCGATTTGTTTCGGTACAAAACCCGTAATTATCAGGCTAAAAAATTTTGGCGGACAAACACTAACTGCTGCTACTATTGGATGGAAAATCAACGGAACAGCCTATTCAAATAAAACTTGGAGTGGCACATTGAATACAAAGAAAACCGATACGCTTACTCTGGGTAATTATAGTTTTAAAGCAGGCGCTGCCGATACCCTTTCAGCATGGACGATTACTGCCAACGGAAGCACCGATAGCTTCCCTACTAATGATACTTTTAAATTTGTTTTCTATACCGGAATGGTTGGTAAAAATGCAGGAAAAGATACCTCTACTTGTAGCGGCAATTGGGCTTATATTGGCTATGGTGGTACAGTCGGAAATAAATATTCGTGGACAAGTTCGCCTACAGGATACACTTCTACTTACAGCGGAAATTATGTGTACCCGACTTCTACTACAACTTATTTTTTAAAAGAAACCTCATCGGGTTGTGTGGGGTATGATACTGTAAAAGTAACCGTGAAAGCCAAACCAAATGCCTACACAGGAAGTAGTAAATCTATTTGCAAAGGAGACTCAATTGTAATTGGTGGAATAGCCGTCAAAGGAAATACTTATTCTTGGACCTCATCGCCTACAGGATTTACATCAACTAAAAGCAACCCTAGCATTACACCTAAAGTTAGTACAACATATTATTTAACGGAATATAACGGAGGATGTAGTAATTCGAATAGTATAACTATTACAGTCAACCCAGCGCCTTCTGCCAAAACCTGTGGAAATAAATCCATATGCGATGGCACAGGTGTACTTCTCGGAGGAGTATACTTAAGTGGGCATACATATTCATGGGCATCTAATCCATCAGGCTTCAGTGCTAAAAGCAGTAACCCAAAAGCTTTCCCAACTCTTACAACAACTTATTATCTTACAGAGAAAATTACAGCTACCGGTTGTAGCAAATCTGACTCAGCAAAAATCACAGTTTACCCAATGCCAAAAGCCAATGTTGGCACTCCTGTTTCTCTATGTGTCGGCGTAAGCATAATGCTGGGAGATACCCCCGTGTCCGGCAATATTTATTCATGGTCATCATCACCATCAGGGTTTAGTTCTACGGTTTCAAATCCAACGGTAAACCCCACAGTTACCACCGTTTATTCCCTCACTGAAACGGGTGCTGGAGGTTGTAATAAAACCAATAGTGTTACCATTACTGTTAACAAAACACCAAGCATTAATATTGGGATGGGCAGGGCAATTTGTTTTGGTGATTCTGTACAAATAGGTGACACCGCAACTGCAGGAATAAATTATTCTTGGAAGAGTAATCCATCAGGATTTAGTTCTACTAAAAGTAACCCAATTGCAAAGCCTACCAATATGCCATCAGTGGTGTATTTTCTTACCGTAACTTATACTATTTCGGGTTGTGCAAAATCAGATTCAATAACTATTACAGTCAATAAAAAACCAGCAGCAAGTGTTGGCTCTTCACGCAAAATTTGCGGCGCTGCCAATACCCAAATTGGGGATAGTGCAGTAGTAGGCAATTCCTATTTATGGGTAAGTAGTCCTGTTGGGTTTACCTCTAGCATTAGCAACCCAAAAGTTTCCCCAACTACCAAAACAATTTATACTTTAGTTGAGGTTGACACCCTCACAAAATGCAGCGCCAAAGACTCGGTAAGCATTGAGATAAATGCCAATCCGTTTGCAGGTTGGTACATACCAACTATCTCCGGTGGCAGGCATGATTTTATGGCAATTGATACCAAACAAAGTTCTTATACTTGGGATTTTGGCGATGGCAGTTTTGGCACTGGATATAAGACATCACACACCTACACCAAAGACTCTTCATTCATTATAAAACTTACCGTTACCAATGCCGCAGGATGCAAAAGCACTGTTGATTCTAACTATACAGTTTTCACTGGATTGCTTTACACCAACAGCATTTCTAATATCAATATTCTCATTTTCCCTAACCCATTTAAAGAGCAAGTAAATATCCAATACAGTCTTCAAAAATCAGCAGAGGTGAAGATTGAAATTACAGATATTGCAGGTAAATTAATAAGCACTTTGGCGGAAGGAAACCAAACAAACGGCACGCACCAATTGCAGATAGATGCCAGCCAATACCACCTAAACGCAGGCGTCTATTTTGTGAAATTTTATGCGGATGGGGAGTTGGTTACAAAGCAGGTGGTGAGGGTTAAGTAATTTAAAGCTATTACGCCCTTTCAGGGCTTCATTATTTGAAGCCCTGAAAGGGCGTAATATCAAAACATGGGGCGAAGCCCTATGTTAAAACTTACTCCACCTTAATACTCTCAAACTCCTCCTGACTGCTGATGGAGTTTTGGTTTAAGATTTTGTTTTTGTTATCCACGTAGCGGTGAGGGAAAACATTCTTTTCAAACAAAGGATAATCGTGATATTTGAATTTACCTATTGCTGCATCATAGCGGATTACGGTGCAGAATTTTTTGTCTGTTCTGCCGGTATAAATTACAAAATGCGGAGTGCCTCCTGTCTTATCAGCCAATTGGTAAAACCAAATTCCATCAAAGCCACCATAGCCTTTTAAATCCATTTTGTACAGCGTTATCCATTCATCTTCTTTTACATCAAAAACTACAACCGTAGCAATGTCCCCACCACTGGTGGACTTGCGGTAGAAAATGGTATCCATCTTCCCGTCTTTATTAAAATCCCAAGTGGTAAGTACCTGCTTTTTTTGTAGCGGATTTACCTTAATTATTTTCTCAGCTTTCAGGGGGTTGTAGTACCCTTGGTTTGATTCCACAATTCTGAAATCCTGTGAAAAAGAAGTAGCAGCAGTTGTTGCAATGAGAGCTAAAGTGAATAGAATTTTTTTCATGATGTCTTAAAAATAAAGGGGCAATTTACTAAGGATTTTCTTTACTTAATAGGCTTACAAGTTGTTCTCAGTTTTTTTGAATCTATCAAAGTATTTAATTGAAGGGATGGTTTTTTTAAAGCAGTTTTATTCCCACAATCACACAACTCAAGCAGGGGATCTTTATCAATAATTAAAGTATACAATTCTTTAAGAGATGGTAACGCTTTTAAGTTTGCATATTCAGGATAGGTCAATTTTAAATAAGCCACATTAATCCCAATTCCTCTGTTATCAAGTAAGTATCCTTTATTGAGTTGGGTAGGTACTGGATTCATTGCTACATCTTTTGGGTCAGGGTATGATATTATTTCTAATTTATCATCGGAGAGAATAACAGGAACCAGATTTTGATAATCTGCTTTTGTTTTATAAACTAATGCTTGCGGCCCGGGTACATATTGGGGCGTGAACTCTAACTTCTTTGCATCCACACTTTTTTTATGCGACTTGCAGCTAAAAATCCCAATAAGAAATGCAACTAGAATAACTCTCAATTGGCAATGATAATTTTCTTGGTTAATACACCTTTGTTGGTTTGAAACTGAATAAAGTAAACGCCATCTTTAATATCAACTAAAGGCAGTTTAACTTTTCTTAAATCTTGATTCACTGATGTACTGAAAACTTCTTGTCCAAGCACATTAATAATTTGAATACGGCTTGCATTTCCAGTGAACTCATTCATATCAATATTCACAAAATCTTTTGCAGGGTTTGGTGATATTTTTATTGAGCCCGCAAACGAATTTTCTTCTATCCCGTTCCCTGTTGTTCTAGTAATATTTACATCCAATAAATAAGTTCCTGTTTCACCATTGAAATAAGGGGCAACAAGAAAATAAACTGTACCCCCACCATTCAATACAAATGGATTTGGGATGGTATTATCAAATGCATCTGAGTATGTAGTTCCATCAACAGAATAAGAGAATAAACCATCAAGTGTATAGGTGTTCCCATTGCCACTACTTCCTGCATCATGAATCCTAGGATTTATAATATAGTTATAGCCCGAAGGAAGACTTACTTTGAAATAATCATAATCATTCCCAACATGGCAATTGGAGCCATTAGTATTTATATTTGCTTTATCATTTGAAAAATTTGCTGATAATGAATAAGATTGGCTTTGATTGTCATTCACCTCATATTGGTCAGCAAGAGGAGGTGGTAATTGCACAGTGATTTTTATTGGATTCTGGAAACTGGTAGAGCCCCCCAAATCCCAATAAGTTGCGCTGGTTTCTTTATGCTGCAAAGCCAATAAATAAGTGCCGGGGTTTGCGGTAATGGTAGTTGAGCTAAATGTTAAATATGGGGATTTATAAGTATAACCTGAAGGCAATCCCGAAGTCTCATCCACAGATCCTATTTCCTCCACAAAGTTGCCATCCAAATCAAACAATGCAACGCGGTATTTACCAGTAAAAGTAGATGCCCCATTATTGATAATATTTAAGTTTGCTGAGGCAGGTTTCCCTTTTGTAAAACGCTTCCCTGGGGTTAGGATAATTTTAGAATTCATCTCTATGTCACTTGAATAAGTAACTGTAATGGTTTCAAAATTTTTATAGCTCCCACTATTGCTTACCAAAGACCAATTGCCACCTGTAGGTCTATAGAAAATGCTTACTGTATAAGTACCTGGCAGCATAGAATAAAGGTAAGATTTTGAGAAGGTAATACCATTAGTATATTTATACCCGCCTTGCAGGCTTACACCTTTTATCACTTCTATAAAATCTACAAAATTTGAAGAGTCATCAAATACCGCTGCACAGAAATCCCCGTTAAAGGTATTTGTCCCATTATTTATAATATTAGTTTTAACAGCAATGGAGTCACCGTAAGTCATGCTACTTTGGTATGGGGTTACGTAATCATACAACTGCATATCAAAAGTTTGTATTTGGCTACTTTTGGGTGCTTTGATTCCAATAATCACTCTGTGATTTGTAGTGAATCCGCCACCCCCTCCACCAGTACCCAAACTACCTGGGCTTAGATTATTTATTGAAAAATATCCATCTGAACTTCCACTCCAACCCCAATTAAAATGGAAATAATCATTATTGTCATAGCCATCACAAACAAATGAATGCCCCCCTTTAGAACCAGTACCCGCATATTGCATGGGTCTACCAGAGTCCAATTCACCTTTCAAAATATTTATCCATTGACTCTCAGAATAATCTTTTCTATATAAACCCTGAACAGAAGATGGGTAGCCGAAATATGTTTTCAATGCATTGACGACATCCAAAGTTGCCGCAGAACTTCCTCCATTTGCACCAAGCCCATAATCCATATCTACACTTACCCCACAATGATACATAAGCGTAGCAACAGCACTATTTGTCCCAGAAACAGAGTTAGTCATTGAGTTCCAATCATAAGTTGTACTTCCAAAATTTGCCGACAATGTTCCATAGGTTTTATGATTATAGGAATGAAAACCTTTGCCAGTTTTTGGGTAATTCCAAAATTTCATCACTTGAGCCATTGCTGTTGCAACACATCCTGTCACTACTCTTTCACCTGCCCCATTATCGTATGGACATAAGTCATTATAATAAGGTGATTGATCCCATTTAGTTTGCACCAATGGGCTAACACTTGAGGCGGAATTTGTAACACTATTTAAGTTTGAACCACTGATTAAATTTTTCCATTCTTCCTTAATTCCTTGGGTGGCTTCTATTTTATTTTCTACTACATTTCTGATTTCTTCTTTGTAGCCTTCAAACCATTTGGCGGTATTTTTAGGGATATTATTCGGGTCAAAATTTCCTTCATCAGAGTATCCCAAAACAGGGATAATAGCATCATCAGCAGACACTATTACAAAGCCCTTAATTTTATATATGTTAAAAACATAGAAAAAATTTGTTGCCATTAATGGGGCGGAGGAAATAGAATTTGCTTTTGAAGAAAGAGTATAAACCAATCGTAACTCACATAGATTTTTTTGGGAGAATGCTTTGGTTTTATGGGTTAAAAAATTATACCCTACTTTTTTCGCAGTGGCTTCGTCAATTTGTTTCCCGAAAGAGAAAATGGAAACCAGTAATAATGTAAAAAGAACAAGAAAATTTTTCATGTTAGGTTTTGTTTAGAGATGCAAAGGTAAACAGAATTAACAACCTAATTACCTAAACCTTTATTCCATATTAGGCAAATACTCAGTAGGGGCTTGTCGCTGGCGATAAGGGATATAATATTTAAAATCAAAAGCGAAATAGTGACCTGACAAAGGACGAATTAAAGTTTCATCACCCGTTGGTTGGGTGAAAATAAATTTGGTGAAAGCCATGATGCTAAGCATACGGTGGTAAGAAATTCCTGCTGAAAAATATCCATATTTTTCACTCCTGAATTCATAGCCGGTGGTAGCAACCAAAGCTGGTAATACCCAAAATTTGCGAACAGTATATTGCTTAAAACTATCACTCTGACTAAAGATATTGCTAGGGAAAAAATCAGCTGACAACCCAAAACTATTATTGATAAAATTCTGCTTATCCAGCGGGATATAAATCATGGCAGAGATAGGGATTTCATAACTTAGGTAGCGAAATGAAGTACTGTATTTTCTGCCGTTGCTGTCCAGCAAACCCATGGTATAATTCCGTTTTGAGTAGCTGATTCCAGTTTCTAATGAGATACGTTTATAGAGACTTTGGCGCATCACCATCCCAAAATTTAATCCTGTAGTTGGGGTAGTGGTATATTGATTTTTACCATTTTTATAAACCTCATTAGTAGTATTAAAAAGTTCTGAAGGAAATATAGGTTTTAGCTGAAACCCAAAAATAGGATGCTGTTGCCCCCACATCTTTTGGTAAGAAGTGAGTATCAAAAAAAGAACACAAATTTTCAGGCAGCGCATGGGGCAAAGTTAGTAGCTTGCTTAGGCAATAAGAAAGATTGTATTTGGCACTTATCGGATTTAAAATTAACCACAAAGTGCACTAAGGCTTTTCACAAAGTTCACAAAGGAAAAGTATTTAGCCTTTGTGAGCTTTGTGTGTTTTCACTTTGTGTTCTCCGTGGTTAAGCTTTTACAACAATCCCCAACTCCTTTAACTGCACATCATCAATGGCAGAGGGGGCATCAAGCATGATGTCTCTTCCTGAATTTATCTTAGGGAAAGCAATCACATCACGGATGGAATCAGAACCACCATGAGGAGGAGTGCCGTATTGCAATGCTTCTAAGAAGAACCCGAACTTATTTTTTGCCTGCTCATCGGTGAGTCCAATCGCTTTAAATATAGAAGCCTGTACCGCACTGTCATGGATTCTTATAGAGCCACTGCAACACTCCGAACCGTTAATAACAAAATCATAAGCATTTGCCAAAACCTCACCTGGGTTGGAGTGAATAAGGTGCATATGTTCTGCCTTCGGTGAGGTAAAAGGATGGTGTTCAAAAGTCCAGTTATTATTTTCTTCATCAAAAGAAAACATAGGGAAATCCACTACCCAAAGTGCCGCAAATTTGTTTCTATCTCGCAAACCAAGGCGCTGCCCCATTTCCAGCCGTAAATCGCCAAGCGCCTTTTGGGTTTTCTTTTTATCTCCTGCCAAAAGCAAAATTAAATCACCCTGTTTTGCACCAAAAGCTTCAAGCCAACTTTTGATTTTTCCTTCATCAAAAAACTTATCGGCGCTGGATTTAATGCTGCCGTCCTCTGCCCAACGTGCCCACACCAAACCCTTCATGCCGCGGTGGGGTTCTTTTACAAATTCCACCAATTCATCTAATTGTTTGCGGGTATAATTGGCGGAATCTTTAGCACAAATTCCGGCTACAATTCCGCCAGAATTGATGGCTTCTGCAAACGGGGGGAACTCAGTAGCGCCAATAATTTCATTCATATAAACGAACTCCATCCCAAAGCGCATATCTGGTTTATCAGAACCAAAACGATGCATGGCTTCGGTATAAGTAAGAGTGGGGATTTCTGAAAATTCATATCCTTTAACCTCTTTAAAAATGTGCTTTACGTAACCTGTAAACATTTCTAAAATATCCTCCTGATGGATGAAGCTCATCTCGCAATCTACCTGCGTAAATTCCGGTTGCCTATCAGCGCGAAAGTCCTCATCTCTAAAACATTTTACTATCTGAAAATACTTATCAAACCCTGACATCATCAGGATTTGTTTGAAGGTTTGTGGTGATTGCGGCAACGCATAAAACTCACCATTATGTATGCGGCTTGGCACCACAAAATCTCTTGCCCCTTCCGGTGTACTCTTAATTAAAAAAGGCGTTTCTATTTCTAGAAATCCTTTGCCTGCAAGATAATTTCTGCTTGCCTGCAATAGCTGATGCCGTAACAAAATGGCATTGCGCATAGGCTTGCGGCGGAGGTCAAGATAACGATATTGCATGCGTTGCTCTTCACCGCCGTCAGTTTCTTCTTCAATGGTAAAAGGTGGAAGTTTGCTATCATTAAGCAAAGTAATTTTATCAACTATAATTTCAATATCACCCGTGGGGATGTTGGGGTTTTTGTTGCTGCGTTCTGAAACTTTTCCCTCTATCTGCACCACGAATTCACGCCCAAGTTTTCGGGCTTCTTCGCAAAGCGTAGCATTGGTATCCATATTAAAAACAGCTTGGGTAATACCGTATCTATCTCGCAAATCAATGAAAGTAAGGCCGCCAAAATTGCGGTTGTATTGCAACCACCCGGCAAGGGTTACATTGTTTCCAGTGTGGTTAATTCTAAGCTCTCCGCAAGTATGTGTTCTGTACATTTTTTTAAATTTGAAATTCTTAATTTGAAATTTGATGTTGATTGGTTTTACTGACAACCGACAACTAATAACTAACAACTTTTCTAGGGGCAAAGGTAAAATGAAAGTAGAGTGATAAGGTTAATATTTACCACAAAGCGCACAAAGGTTTTTCACAGAGTACGCAAAGAATTATAGAAAGCATTGGTGGGCTTTGTGGTTAAAATTAAAATAAAAAATGCTTCTTACTTTAATTGATATTTTATAAGCTCCCAGTCTGTGCTATCCTGATAAACCCTTTTTATTAAGCTAACATTTTTGCAGAAGTATTCTGTCTTTATCTTGTTGTCATAACTATTTTCAACCACCAAAACATCTTTATAATATTTATTTTGAATGCTTAGGCTATCAAGATGTTTCCTTAAATATATTTTAGGATATTTAGAATCACTTGTGCTATCACCAACTTTAAGTGGGAGTGCAAACCTTATATAGCCTGGAGATTCATCCAGCTTTGAATAATAATCATTACTCCCCCTATCCCATGGCATAGCCTGATATGTCTTTCCTCCGTATTTTGTTGAGATAAGAGTAAAATTAAGCAAATCATAATCATATCCTATCCTTTTCCCATAAACATGAGTTCCACCAAAATATTCAACATAAACTGAATCATTGGCCCCTGTTTTATTATCCTTATAAACCCACAAACTATCCTTTTTGAAAATGCAATAACTCAAGAAATCTTTATCCAGTTTTATGTAAGGTCTTGGCTTTTCACAATTTGTAAGTATTGAAAGCACACTACAACAAAAGATAATTTGCCTTAAGACAAGATAGCTATTATCATTTCTGAACCTTTTCATTTTCAAATTTTCAAATCAACACATCTTCAAATTCCCCTAACTCTTCACTTTCTTCAATATCTCTTGTACCGCATTTTTGTTTACGGTTACCGTCATCATTTTTAGTTTGATGTAGTCTTCGTTAATAAAAAAATAACCAAAGCTTTTGCAGGTTTCGCCACAGTTGCGGCTGCCGGCACCAGAGTCTTTTACCAAGAACCATGTCTTACCATTCTTCTCTTGGTAACCTACCAAATGCATGGCGTGGTCATCAGTAGTGGTTTGGTTATAAAAGCGGAAGAGGCGTGAGTTATCATCAATATATTCTGAGGGGATATCAAAAGTAGGAATCACCCCAACTTGCGCTGCACCATCCAATCCAGGTTCAGAAACATCTCCCCCAATGCTAATGCTGTAGCCGCCTTTAATGGCTTTTTTTATTCCGCTAATAAAATCTTCAACAGGCACATTGAAATAGTCTTTGCTATGCCACCAATTGTCAGAAACTTTATACTCTGCATTGGTATAAAAAGGCTCACTCATCAGGCTCATAAAGTTTACGTACTCATCCATATTTAGTTTTAAAACTTTGGTGAGGTACTCCTGTGGTGTATAGTTTTTACCATTTACAGAAACTGTTTTTGGGGGCTCTTGTAAATAGTGATTCAGGATGGATTTAGTGGTAGCAATTACCTCTTCTTCATTCCAGCTATCCAACTCTTTTACCTTCTTTAAATAATTGTCCAACTCCTTATACATTTTAGAGTGGTCATGGAAAGGCACATCAGGGTTAATGCCTTTGTAACTTTCCTGCGGCACAGCGCCATAGATTTTATAAAGACGTACTAAAGCGTTGGTTTCAGAGCCCTCACCTAATGCCATATCGCCACGGTGTTGCACATAATATTTTGCCCTCTCTACATACTCCCAATACACAATATACATCTCGCTAAGTTTTACTTTTTGCCCTGTGATGCGTGCTACTTCACTCTCATAAAAAGAGGTAGTAGAAAAACACCAGCAAGTACCCGTTTGCCCTTGGCTTACGGGGGTGTTATGCCATACTTTGGTGTACTCATCAGGGTTGGTAGGTAAATCCATATTGGTAAAATCTACCTTCAAATTTCTGTGTGGCTCTTTAGGATTTGCTTTCTTTTCAGCATCCTCCAACCCTTTGAGGATGGTGGTTCTGTAATAAGAATTTTGCATGGGTTCTTTCATCACGGCTTTATCATGCTTTTGCGCATTGGCAGTAAAAAAAGAAAGCAGAATAGCTGCTGAGAGAAGAGAGTATTTACTCATGATTTTAATTTGTTGTTTTTAATTTGAGGTATCAAAACTAAGGAGAATTTTTTTCAGATAGATTCTTACCCCTAAATTTGCAACTTAATTTAAAACAATCACAATAAAAAAATGTCTTATTTATTTACCTCAGAGTCCGTTTCCGAAGGACACCCGGACAAAGTAGCAGACCAAATTTCTGATGCACTTATTGATAATTTTCTTGCCTTTGACCCTGACTCAAAAGTAGCTTGCGAAACCCTTGTAACTACAGGGCAGGTTTTCTTGGCTGGAGAAGTAAAATCCTCTGCCTACCTTGATGTGCAAACCATAGCACGTGATGTAATCAGGAAAATTGGCTACACCAAAAGTGAGTATATGTTTGAGGCAAATTCTTGTGGCGTTCTCTCTGCCATTCATGAGCAATCTGGCGATATAAACCAAGGAGTTGATAGAAAGAAAAAGCAAGACCAAGGTGCCGGTGACCAAGGGATGATGTTTGGCTATGCCACCCATGAAACTGATGACTACATGCCATTGGCACTAGACATTGCGCACAAACTTTTAATTGAGTTGGCAATGTTGCGCAGAGAAAATAAAGAAATTAAATACTTGCGCCCTGATGCAAAAAGTCAGGTGACTTTAGAGTATGATGATAATAATAACCCAGTAAGGATTGACTCCATTGTTATCAGCACTCAGCATGATGATTTTGATGCGGATGCTAAAATGTTGGCAAAAATCAAAAAGGATTTGGTAGAAATTCTTATCCCCCGCGTTAAGAAAAAGTATAAAAAGTACGCACACTTTTTTAATGACAAAATCCAATATCATATTAACCCCACAGGTAAGTTTGTTATTGGTGGCCCACATGGTGATACTGGCTTAACAGGCAGAAAAATTATTGTGGATACCTATGGCGGAAAAGGTGCGCATGGTGGTGGGGCTTTCTCTGGTAAAGACCCATCAAAAGTTGACCGTTCTGCGGCTTATGCTACAAGGCATATTGCAAAAAATTTAGTAGCAGCGGGAGTTTGTACTGAGGTTTTGGTACAGGTATCTTATGCAATTGGCGTTAAAGACCCAATGGGTATTTACATTAATACCTACGGTACTTCTAAAGTTAAAATGACTGATGGGGCAATTTCAAAAATTGTAGGGAAGATATTTGATATGACTCCTTATGGCATTGAAACCCGCTTAAAATTACGAACTCCTATGTATAGCGAAACGGCATCATACGGCCACATGGGTCGCAAAAACGAAGTGGTTACCAAAACTTTTGTAAGCCCTAATGGAAAGAAGATTACTAAAAAAGTAGAACTCTTTACATGGGAGAAATTAGACTATGTAGAGAAAGTGAAAAAGGCTTTTGGTATTGGAGCTAATAAGGCTAAAAGCCCTGCTAAAGGCAAGGCTGTTTTATCTTAAATAGTTATGAAAAAAATAGCAATTATAGGGGCTACGGGCAGGGTTGGCTTTCGCTTATGCTTAGCATTTCATAATGACTATAGCGTTGTAGCTGTTGGGAGAAATCCAACGAAGAAAGATTTCTCTAAGTATTCAAATATTGATTTTATTCAAATTTCTAATTTATCAGAGACTGATAAATTAGCAATTGCATTAAAAGATTGTGATGCTATAATCAATGCAGGATATATTTGGCTGGCTGAAGATATCTATAAAGCAATGAATGCCGGAGGTTGCAAAGCTTCTCATATTATTTTCACCGGCTCTGCTGGGATGTTTACCAAACTTGATAATTATAGTGCAGAGTTAAAAAGAATGGCAGAAAAATTTATTGAAGAAAATTTTAGCATCAATTGGACGATTATAAGACCTACTATGATTTATGGGGTTAGGGAAGATAACAATATTTCCAGAATCATTAAACTCTTTAATAGAACACGAATTTTCCCACTTATTGGCAAAGGAGAAAATTTGATACAACCAGTTTATATTTATGATTTAGTAACCTCTTTTAAGATTGCCCTCTTTAACTCTAAAATGTTCAATAAAGCATTTAACATTGGTGGGGCAAAAGCAGTTACTAACAAACAGCTTTTTAGAATAATAGGTAAAGCTTTAAATAAGAAAGTGAATTTTCTATATATACATCCAAGTTTAATTTCCATTATGGTAAAAATTCTCAAACCATTTAAACTGAATCCAATCTCAGAAGAACAGATTTTAAGATTCCAAGAAGATAAAAATATAGATTTAGTACCCTTTATTAATCAATTTGGTTTTACTCCTCTTGACTTTGAAACTGGGGTTACCAAAATGGTTAAGGACTTAGAAAATAGTCAATCTAAAAACTAATAAGCGCTATATTTACTTAGCCAAATTACCCCATTCTTGCTTTCGTATTTATCTATATAGCCTTGGTCATAAAGACTAGTCAGTATAGCTGTAGCATCAACCCGATTGATACCGCTTAAGAATGCAAATTCCTTATCAGTCATGGTTGGGAATAGAGTGAAGAGATTTTTGGGGTCTGTATTAATTACTGCTCTTTTTACATCAGGCACAAGTTTGTAAACAATTTCTTCAAAATTCTCATAGGGCTTATAGCCTTTAATGGTGTAGCTATTTCCATGGTTATCATTAAAAAACAAAGTAGGGAATCCCGTTACTCCAAGGTCTTCTGCTAATACTAAATCTTCTTTAAATAAATCTTTGGCTTTGCCTTCATAATCTCTCAGCAACCTCGCAGAATCTAACCCCACTTCAAAAGCTGCATTCTCCAAAAAGCCCCACTTAATTATGTTTTTTTTCTCCAGAAAAACCATCTCCTTAATCCTTCTCAAAAATAAAATTGCTTTATCCGTATCCTGCATCTGCGCCGCTTTAAAAGCTATTGATGGCGGATATGAGGATGGTAGTGGATCATCAATCCAAACATCTCCATCAAGTGGCATTTCATGCAAAGCACAAACTTCCTCCCAATGTTTTGCAGCATCTGTAGGTTCTTTAATTACCCCCTTTGTATAAGTTTCCCAAGATGGCAATAAACCTCCCATACTATATTTTATGTTGATATAGTCACCAAACTCTAATTGTAGTTTTCGTAAAAGAGGCTGTATTATCCAGCAAGTGCTACAAATAGGGTCAGTGAAATAATGCACCTGAATCTGCTTGCTGGCATCCAAATCAGCATTACCTTTTTTTGAAATTAAAGGCACAGGGATATCATCATCATTCTGCACAGTCGGGTTCAAGAAAATCTTCTTCAACTCACGCCCAAGATGTATGTGCTTTTCCACCTCTACAGCACGCGTGTTGTAATATCTTATAAATGCATTTTCATAATCATTGCCATCCCCCAAAAAATTTGCAAGTGTTTGGGCATCAACTATTGCATTGGTAGTACCTGCACTTGTAAATGGTAATGCAAGGTGGGCAGCATCGCCAATAATAGCAATATTGTTTTTATGGAAAGCTGGCAATAAATCAAAGTCTCTTGTATTCCAGACATAGGAAGTTGAAAAATCATTACTATCCATTATATCTGCAACAACAGGTGGAAAATGGCGTAACAATCTGTTACAAAATAAACCTAATTCATCAGGTGTGCTGTCTGTAACATCTGCCACATTGGGGTCATATTGCATAAACCAAACAAACTCCTCATGGCTAGTAGGTATGAGCCCAAAGGCCAACCCAGTAGTGTTATCCTGAAACTTGGTAAAAAGTGCAGCATTGGTTTTTGCAATCTTTTCATTGTAGGCAATCCCAACAACTTCTTTTACTTCTACTGGGGTGAATTTTACTTTACCAAAAATGGCATCACGCACTTTGGAGTTTCCACCATCAGCACCAATAAAAATATCGCCATATTCAATTCTTCCATTTGCAAAAACTGCTGCAACGGCTTTATCATCTTCATAAATAAAATGGGAAAAATCTCTTCCTTCAACAATGGTATCTTTGGGTAAAAGGGTGTATAAAAACTTAATTAAATCTCTGCGCTTAATGCACTTCCAAGAGTAAAGTTTCAGATGTTTAATTTCTTTACCATTGGGCCGGCGAAGACTAAAAGTATTTACAGTTTTGCCGGGCAGTGTGCTCCCCTTATCAGGGCTCAATGCTTCTAAAGTGGCTATTCCATCTGCATGCATTAAGAAGGCGTGACCCCGAATAGGCATTCCTGCAGTACGTTCATTGATAGATACCTCCATTCCCTTCTTATGTAAAAACGCACCTAATGTTAGCCCTGCTATACCCCCTCCTATTATTACAACCTTCATAATTATTTCAACGTATTTTTAATTCTATTCAATGCTTCTTTTAATATCTCTTCCGAGGTGGCAAAACTTAATCTTATATACCCATTTGCCCCCTCCCCAAACCATTGGGGCAAGCCGGGCACAACAGATACTTTTGCCTTTTCAAATAAAAGTTTCTGAAGCTCCAACGCTGTTTTTCCAGTACCTTTAATTTCTGCAAATGCTACATAGCATCCTTGTGGCGCAATGCAGTTAATATTAGAAATTGAATTCAATTCTGCAACACATAAGTCTCTCATTTTTTGGAGGTGACTTACAAAATCCTTTAACCAATATTCACATTTATTTAAAGCTGTGGTTGCGGCCAATTGCCCCAAAATATTGGCACCATGCACCGTCGATTTATGCAAAGAGGATTCAAATAATTTATTGAAATGAGATTCATTATGAGCTATTAAAGCCCCAATCCTAAGCCCAGCTAATCCATATGATTTACTATAACCAGTAACTGTGATGGTATGGTTTCTAATCTCATCATTGATGGATGCTATGCTTGTAAAAGTATGAGGTTGAAAAACTATATCACTCCATATTTCATCATTCAAAATAATGAGGTTATGC
>JAPLCZ010000061.1 GCA_026391915.1 Bacteroidota bacterium
GCACAAGTCTTGAGTATAACGGAATTTATTATGCCGGTGACCTCAGCGGAATTACCACAGGCAATTTGCCATTTTGGTTTCAACCGTTTTATAAACCTGGTAAAGAAATTTCTGCTACCAAAAACTGGAATGATAAATTAGACCTTATTGTAGAGCAAGCCCATAATTGGGATGTGAGTGCCATAGTAGGTGTTCCTGCTTGGTTTCAGTTAATTATGGAGAGGTTAATTGCCAAACATCATGTAAAAAACATACATGAAATATGGCCAAACCTAACCGTGTTTACCCATGGGGGAGTTGCCTTTGACCCCTACAAAAAAAGCTTTGAAGCATTGCTTGGCAAGCCTCTTATCTATATGGAAACCTACCTTGCCAGCGAGGGTTTTATTGCCTACCAATCTCACCCTGATGCAGAGGGAATGCGCCTGCATATTAAGAATGGGATTTTCTTTGAATTCATCCCTTTTAATGAAAAAAATGTGGATGAAGAAGGGAATGTAAACCCGCTTGCCGAAGCCATAACCATAAAAGATGTGGAGGAAGATGTAGAATATATTTTGATGCTTAGCACTTGCGCTGGGGCATGGCGGTATAGCATTGGTGATGTGATTAAATTCACGGATAAAAAGAAGTGTGAGATAAAAATTACAGGGAGAACTAAACATTACCTCAGCCTTTGTGGTGAGCACCTCTCTGTGGAAAATATGAACAAAGCCATTGAGATGGTTTCTGAAGATATGAACATCAGGATTAAGGAATTTACGGTTTGTGGCGTGCCTCAAAATTCTTTATTTGCCCACCATTGGTTTGTTTCGGTAGAGGGGGACGTGAATAAAGAAATCCTGAAAAATAAAATAGATTTTTACATCAAAGAGTTGAATGATGATTACCGCATAGAGAGGCAACATTCACTGGGATTGAAGATGGATATTGTGCCTAACCATTTCTTTTTAGATTGGCTTGCTGCCAACGGAAAAGTGGGTGCGCAGATTAAATTCCCAAGGGTATTAAAAAGAGAACAAAAAACTAATTGGCTGGAGTTCCTGCGCCAACAAAATGTAGAGATTGGCTAAAAGATGATGGAATACTTAAACCCAATTATTGGTGGCTCCTTAGCCGGCTTGCTGATAGCAGTAATGCTAGGGCCTGTGTTTTTTGTGTTGCTGCAAACCAGCCTAAAACGTGGGTTTAAATCAGCGGTGTTTTTTGCGTTAGGGATTGTAACCAGTGACACCATGTTTACAGGCATTGCCTACATAGGAGTTTCCAGTTTTTTAAACCCCGTTAAGGCAAAACCATGGATGACTTTAATAGGTGGTGGCTTCATGGTTTTTTATGGGATATTTATGTTTTTTAAAAAGAAACAAATAGAAGGTGCTGTGCCCAAAGAAAGCAGCACAGAGCCCCTCAAAAACTTTTTTGCAGGATGGTTTTTTAATTCCATCAACCCCACTGCTTTTTTTTATTGGGTAGTGGTGGTTACGGCTGTTACAGGCAAATACGAGGGCAACCCCAACCAGATATTTATTTTCTTTGTCGCGTGTATGGGGATGGTTTTTGGGACGGATATCCTCAAAGCATATCTGGCAGACAGGCTTAAAACCATAGTTACGCCCACAGTGCTTCACCGCATTAACCAAATATCCGGACTTGTATTATTTTGCGCCGGAAGTAAATTGTTGTTTGATGCCTATAAAATGTTCTTTACTTAAAAAATTATGTTGTTGAAACGCTATAAAAACTCTCTCCTACTACTTGCCTTAGTTGCTATTATTTCATCCTGCAATCAGCACGCGGTGATACCCAAACCCAAAGCCTACCCACGGGTATTTTACCCTGATAGAAAATACAAATGGTATGAGGGCAGCTGCCCTTTTGCCTTCCGCATACCCGCCTATGCTGATGTGGTGCAAGATAGCACCCGAGGTGCTGACCCTTGCTGGCTGAACCTCCGTTTTAATGGCTTTAATGCTAAGCTGCACTTGAGTTATAAACCCGTTAAAGATTTCAAAAATTTTAAAGAGATGGCGCAAGATGCTTACAATTTTGCCTACAAACACAGCACACGGGCTGATGATATCAGCGACCATTATTTTGCATTTGATAACCACGTAATAGGGATGCTTTATGAGATTGAAGGCAACACCGCCTCCTCTGTTCAGTTTTTTGCTACGGATAGCATAAAACATTACCTACGCGGCGCCCTATATTTTAATGCCCGCCCCAATAAAGATTCTCTTGACCCCGTGATTAAATACATCAGGACGGATATTGATACCTTGATTAAAAGTATTAAGTGGAAGTAGGGTCAATTTGAAAATTTGGGAATGTACCAATTTAAAAATGGGTAACAAATATGTGTTTGGCATGCTACCAAACACTATAAAAACCTGTGTACTGCCATCTGAAAAAAAAACATTAGTAAGTAATATTATTTACCCTTAGTTCAAAAATGGATACGACTCCATAGCGATATTTATCCATGTTTCAAAAATGGAATTGACTAAATAACCTCATTTAATGATATCCATTTTTCACAACTCATTAAATAACAATATTTGCCCTATTCTGTTTGTCAACTATCAATAAAAAATCTTTTGTATGCGTATCCCAAAATCTGCTATGAGTAAAAATTTCTTCAGCTGTTGTTAGGATTTTTACTGTGTTTAAAATAAAAATGTGTATCTCCCTGAATTTATTTAAGGGTCCCTTACAACAATATCCCAACACCTACAAAAAGCGCAGCCCGAAATAAAATCTCGGGCTACGCAAAAAAAAAAATGAAAAATTATATTTTCAGTGGACTAAGCAATGGTTACTTTTTCCTCCAAATAAACATCCTGAATAGCGTTTAACAAAGCCACTCCTTCATTCATTGGTTTCTGGAAAGATTTTCTTCCTGAAATCAATCCGCTGCCACCGGCTCTTTTATTTACTACCGCTGTATAAACTGCTTCTGCAAGGTCTGATGCACCTTTGCTCTCCCCACCAGAGTTAATTAAACCAACCCTGCCCATATAGCAATTGGCTACCTGGTAGCGGCAAAGGTCAATGGGGTGGTCACTGCTTAATTCGCTATAAACTTTAGGGTGGGTTTTGCCATAGTTCATGGCTGTATATCCACCATTATTGGTAGCTAATTTTTGTTTGATAATATCTGCTTGGATGGTTACGCCAAGGTGATTTGCCTGACCTGTTAAATCTGCTGATGCATGGTAATCCACACCATCTTTTTTGAAACCACTATTGCGCAGGTAGCACCAAAGAATGGTAGCCATACCCAACTCATGCGCCCTCTCAAAAGCCTGAGCTACTTCTACAATCTGGCGTGCTGATTCATCAGAACCAAAGTAGATAGTTGCGCCCACAGCCACAGCCCCAAGATTCCATGCTTCCTCAACAGAGCCAAACATAATTTGGTCAAATTTATTAGGGTAAGTCAGGAATTCGTTGTGGTTTATCTTTACTATAAAAGGAATTTTATGTGCGTATTTTCTGCTAACATTTGCCAGCACTCCATAGGTAGTTGCCACTGCATTGCAGCCGCCTTCAATGGCTAATTTGATGATATTTTCAGGGTCAAAATAAATTGGGTTGGGTGCAAAAGAAGCACCTGCTGAGTGCTCTATACCTTGGTCAACAGGAAGGATGGAAACATAACCTGTGTTGGCTAATCTGCCATTGGCATAAAGGGTTTGGAGAGACCGCAAAGTTTGTATGCTGCGGTTGGTAGGTGACCAAAGATTATCAATTACGTTTTTATTGGGGAGGTGAAGTTGGCTTTTAGGAATGGTAGTAGAAGTGTGGTTCAAAAGTTTGTCGGCATCTTTACCGAGGAGTTCTGCGATGTTTTCTAATTGCATTATTTAATGAGTTTTGTAATTAAGCCGCAAAGCTAAGAAAACTGAGTGAAAATTCAGGCAAGGGGTAGCAAGCTAAGTATCAATTTGATTTTGTGAAGTTATTTTTTTGTTAGGAAAGTTTGCAGGAATTCGCCTTATCTTGCCCTCCTAAAATGACCTCAGCCCAACCCCTCTTAGCCTCATCCGCCCTACGGGCACCTTCTCCAAAGGAGAAGGGAAAAGGAAGAAAGTTTTTAGGGAGAGGGGCAAAAAACTACCAACAACATGAATAAAGGAATGGAAGCCCAAGCCCTGTTTTTCCAACAGATAAAAGAAAAACTTGAACCCCACACCTCATTGGTGGATGAAATAGAAAATGCGCTTTCGCTGAGCCAAGATAGTGCGTATAGAAGGATAAGGGGAGAGAAGGAATTGTCATTCTCTGAGATTCAAAAACTCACCGCAAAGTATGGGGTTTCTGCTGACCTTGCCTTTAACGCCGCGGCGGATAACATCGTTAATTTTAGGTACAATCCACTTGACCATAAATCTTTTACCATGATTGATTATTTGGCGGTATGCAGGGATACCCTAAAGAAAATGGCAGACTCCGGCAGTGGTGATTTGATTTATGCAGCCAAGGATATCCCTCTCTTCCACTACTTTTATTTTGATGAAATTGCGGCCTTTAAAATGTTTGTGTGGCAAAAGACTTTATTGGGTTTCCCTGAGTTTGCGGATGTTTCATTCTCTCTAAAAAAAGTGGATGAAGACATTATCTCTATTGGCAAAAAAGCAGCGCTGGAGTACAACCGAATTCCCTCTATAGAATTATGGAATCAGGAAACCATTAACAGCCTGCTGAGGCAGATTCAGTTTTATGCTGAGAGCCACCTTTTCATGAACCCAGAGGAGGCAATTTTAATCTTAGATAAAGTGGAAGAATACATTGAGCACCTCCGCCGCATGACTGCCGAAGGGATGAAGTTTATGCCCAATACCCAAACCATACAAGGCACCGGTAAATTCCAGTTTTTTAATAATGAAGTGGTGCTTTGTGACAACACCATTTTAGGCGAACATTCTGGCAGGATGGTAACCTATATCACCCATAACAGCTTCAATTTTCTATCTACTTTTAATGAGCATATTTGCCAGCGCACCAAAGGCTGGATGGAGAACCTCATCCGCAAAAGCACACAGATTTCTACCACTGGTGAGAAGGACAGAAACCATTTTTTCGGCAACCTACAAGCCCAAGTAAAAAAGACCAGAGAGAGGGTAAAGTTTATTGTGGCGGAGTAGGGGGAATTTGAAATTGAAAAGTTGAGATTTGAAGTTGGTGAGAAATAAAAATTAACTTTGTCTCAATATAAAAGGAATGAGGTACACATACTATTTAACTTTCTTTGTTTTTATTTTTTTAACTTTCTCATGTGAAAAGACCACAAAATATACTATTTCAGGAAGGGTATTAGATGGCAGTACCAAGCTAGGATTAAAAAACACTTCACTTAAACTTTTTTGCTTTACGGGAGTAAAATCCTCAGGAAATGAATGGGATCTTCAAGGGACAACTAAAACAGATAGTTTAGGTAATTTCAAAATTTCATATGATTCAAGAAGCAATTATACAGGCACATTTATAACTCTTGAATTCCCAAAGGATTATTACAAAGCGGATACATTTGGTCCATTTGACCCAATAAGAATACCTTTTAACCAAAATGTTACTAACCAAATAATCTATGGTTCTAAAACTGGATATGCCAATATTTTTCTTCGTCCTTCAAAGCCGATTAATAAAGGTGATACAGTTTTTTTAAGAGTACAATACCACGATACTTTTTTTGTATACCCGTTTGACAGTTTTGTAGGAAAATATAAGGGGACTATGCCTAACCTCTTCCGCGTAATTTCATGACACTATCCCATAAAGTGTGTAAGTAGAAGAATATGGTTATATTTTTAGTTTCATTCTTTCTTCAAAAATAATGATAAATTGGTTAAAAATAATTCCCCAGTCTTTTATCTGCTGTGTCCATTTTTTAGAGACCTCCA
>JAPLCZ010000116.1 GCA_026391915.1 Bacteroidota bacterium
TTGATGGTACAGCATATATACTTGACCAGAATGAGAAATTGGAAAACATAAGCAAAGAGATTTTGTTTAGTGTTAAGAGTAATAAAACTCTTACACCACTGTTATCAGAGACCTTAACGGCACTATGGAAAGGGAGGGTGCAGTAATGGGTATTTTACTTACCCTCTACAAAATGCCAAACCTTGTAAAAGAAGCAAAAAAGTATGGCAATTACGAAAGCAAAATAATGAATATGCCTCTGCCAAAAATTGAGGTAATAAGTGTGGAGGAATTATTAGCAGGTAAGCGTTTGGGTATTCCAATGTACTCTTTGGAAGTGGTGAAAAAGGCAGAAGCAAAAAAAGAAACAGGGCAAGCTAAATTGGAGTTTTAAAGGTTTGGAAGAATACATTAAAGATAGATGTGTGGAGTGTTGTATTGAATTGGACAATGCGGTGAGTAAATACTCCAAGGAAAACTTTGGTTTCCATTTATGTATGCAACATCAAAATTTAATTAATGATATGAGTTATAAATCCACGCCATATAGCATTGACCTCTACTTAGCTTTAAGGGAAAGAGGTATCCCCGCCATATTAGAAAAGTTTGATGGCTTTAAAACTATTGATATAGCAATACCCTCTCACAAAATAAATATCGAGGTAGATGGAGGGCATCATGTTTTTGAATCAAGACAAGCCTTAGCAGATTTAAAAAGAACTTATCACTCATTTAAAAAGGGGTATTTTACACTAAGAATACCAAATGCATTAGTTGCAAATCATCTTTACGAAACTGCCACATATATTGTTTGCTTTTTAAATGAGTACCCGCGTTAAAAATGGAAACCCACGAATTCACCACCCATATATACTTTGATTTAATTGAACAAGGGTACAAATACTTTGTTCAGATTAATTTTCACAATGACCACGCAATAGATAATGATGATGAGTCTTATGCCAAGGAAGACCCCATAAAAGCGGCATTATTAGCAAAAGGATATACGCAAGCAGATATTGATGAACTTGAAACCATAGCCAATGCCATCAATGCCTTAATTAATACGCTTGATACGGCAAAAAAACAACGCCAGATAACTACCCTCTGCCGTGGTTGGTGGCACACCAAACACAATAAATTAGAATGCAAACTCAAGAATTCACAACCAATGTACATCCACTACCCACCAAAGAAGAATGGGATATGACAGATAGTTATTCTAAGCTAGTTAAATTGGCTAATATTAATTCGCCTTCCAAAATAAATGAAAATGATTTAGCCTTACTAAAACTAGGGCAATATGAGAGAGGTGCAAGGGGTAGTATTATCCCTGAAAAAGAAGAGTTAATTAATGAGCTTAAAAGAGACTTGCCTGCTATAGTTTATAAGTTAATGCTATTAGCCAAAGAAAATAGAGAAGAGCTAAATTTGGTTCAATGTTTAACGCACTTGCATAGTTGCAAATCAGCAAAAGATTTTCGCAAAATAATTTTATGCATCCATCAAAAAATGAGTATACCCAACTACCTTCGCAAGCTGCGTGAGGGAAGTTATAACCGCCACGGCGGAAAGTTATAGGAAGGACACTGAACAAGTTGCTATATTTGTGCAACTCAGTGGAAGTAACAGAACTGCCAAGTAGTGCTTACTGCCTGTTAGGGAATCTTGTTTCGGCTGTTGGATT
>JAPLCZ010000142.1 GCA_026391915.1 Bacteroidota bacterium
CCCATAATGAAAAATATCTCAATACAAAAAGGAATAAAATGGGACACGATTTACCCGGATTAAAAGAGTAGAATGTTCTAAAATTTTTTGCCTAAAAAATTTGTGTTTGAATAAAAAAAAGTATTTTTGTCATGAGAAAAAATCAAAAACATACGTAAACCGCATTTTTGATATTGTTTACGCAGTCTTTGATTTTTTTTCAAAAAATAATTGGAAAAGAAAGAATCAATTATTGAAATTAACTTTACCTTTGAGAAGCCAAAAAATATAACATTATGAAAAAACTACTCTACTCGCTATTATTTCTGATTCCAGGAATAATTCTAATGTCCTCTTCAAATGTTTCTGCCTCACACATGATGGGTTCTGATATTACCTGGAAGTGTAAAGGAAACAGTGATACATTTGAAATTAAAATTACTGTTTACAGAGATTGTAACGGTATTGACTTAGGGAATCAATCAATTTCCTATAAACTATGTGGTGGCTCACTTACAGCCATTAGTAACACTAAAATGTCCACAAGACTGGACATTACCCCTACCTGTAAGAAGAGTTGTACAAGATGTAAATCTTCCGGGTGTTCTTTCCCATACGGAATTGAAAGATTTATTTTTACTGCTACCCTTATCATTAAAAAGGGTACTAAAAGCACTTGTTGTGATATAATTTTAAGTTGGGAACAGTGTTGCCGAAATGGTGCAATAACTACTGGTATTTCTGGTAATTTTTATATTGAAGGTAAGATGAATAGGTGTGCTAAGCCATGCGATAATTCGCCTTACTACACCAACCCTCCTGTTGCCATTGTCTGTAAAGACCAATGTATAACATTTAACAACGGTGTTAATGATGATGATGTGGATAGTAAAGGGAATGCGGACTCTCTTGTCTATATTTTGACAGATCCATTATCTGGATCAGGCAGTAAACTCTCATATAGCAGCCCATATAGTAAAGCAAAACCTTTGAAGTTTTCAGGTTGGCCTAATGCCAATGCTAAATGGGATCCTCCAAAATGCGAAGGGTTTCATCTTGATTCTGCAACAGGAGATTTACAGTTTAAAGCCACTAAAATTGACCAAACTGTGGTTGCGTTTCTTGTTCAGGAATGGGCGAAGGACTCTACTGGTAAAGTTTATAAAAAGGGAGAAACTCGGCGTGATGTACAATTGATAATAATCGTTTGTAAAACGAATAAAGTTCCTACACTTTCTGGTATTGATGGTACGTCTTTAACACAAGCTCATTTTTGTGTGAATCAATATAAATGCTTCACTATTAATTCTTATGATGCCGATTTGAAGGATACCGTTAAGGTTGATTGGAATAAAGGAATACCTGGGGCTACTTTTATCGTTGAAACTAAAAAACAACATCCAAAATCAATTTTCTGTTGGAAACCTGGACAACAACATGTTCGTAGTTATCCATATTCATTTGTAGTAAATGCTGTTGACGATGCTTGTCCTGTAAATGGTCGTACATCTCGTTCTTATCAGGTTTATGTACATCCATCCCCAGAAGCTCAGGTAATTGACTCCTTTAAGCAATGCGGTGATGCCGTTTTCTTTGCATTCCCTAAAAATAATTCGTCTATTACTAAATACGTATGGTCTCTTGAAGACTATGACCACTCTTGGACAAGGTATGGTAATAAAGTAAATCATCATTATAGGAAACCCGGAACGTATAAATGGCGGGTTGATTATGAAAATAGTTGGAAGTGCATTTCTTCAGATAGCGGTTCTATAACTATTCCTCCTTATGTAGAGATTGATTTGCCTCGTGATACAACTGTATGTTTAGGTTCAAACACTAAAGTTAATATTTCTACTACTTATGGAAAGGGTAAACCACGTTATTTCGTTGAGTGGAGTAACGGGGATACTGGTGTTAATTCTATTGCTATTAATATTACCAAGGACACCTCTGTTTATGTAAAGATTACAGACCAGCAAGTCTGCAGTAATGGCGACACAATGCACATTCATGCTCAAAAACCGCCTGCACCCAATGTTCCAGACATAAGAAGTTGCCAGAATACTATTGTATATCTTCAGGATACCTTTATTAAGTATAAAGCCAATTATGTTTGGACGGATGCAAGTAGTGGTGGATATCTTGGGAATAGCAGTTCTCAACCTATCAAAGACTCTGGTTCTTATGCATTAAAGGTAACTGATACTTTAGGTTGTGTCGGTTTTGATACCGCCAATGTTTTCTTTAACCCTGAGGTAAGGATAATTCCGAATAAATTTAATGGTTGTTTTGGTGATACAATTCAAATGGATGGCGGAATTGGAGACCCTAATGCAATATGGACATGGAAGACATTTGATAACCCTCCTATTGTTAAGGGTACCTCTAAAAAACTAAGTGTCCCTCTAACAACTAATAAGGATCAATATTTCTTGGTGTCTGTATATCATACTTATAAAGGTGTTACATGTGCTGATTCTGATACTATCTCGGTAACAGTTAGTCCTAAACCTTCCTTAACTTTATATACGATTCCAGATCTATGTTTAAACTATGAGCCATTAGATTTAAGTACAATTGCAAGTCGTCAAGGCGGCACTTGGAGTATCCTCTCCCCTAGCCCTGCTGCTGGAGTACAGTTAAACTTTTTATACCCCGCCAAAGCAGGCATAGGTACTCATAAATTGCAATACTATTATAAGAGCCCAGCCACCGGTTGCGATACCACTTTATTTACCCAAGTAACTATAGATGATATCCCAAAAGTATTTGCGGGCAATGAC
>JAPLCZ010000150.1 GCA_026391915.1 Bacteroidota bacterium
GATGGAGACTTTGCAACCTACACCAGAAGTATCCACACTCTCCACACTTGCTTCCGTCATGCAGGTGATTCCTTGCTTTTTGAAACTGCGTTCCATTTGTTTACTCACCTCTTCATCCTCACGCGGGAGGATGGCAGGCATAAACTCAACTATGGTAACCTTAGTACCAAGGGCATTATAGAAATACGCAAACTCAGAACCTATAGCACCTGAACCCACCACCACCATACTTTTAGGCTGTGTTGGTAAAACCATGGCTTCACGGTAGCCAATAATTTTTTTACCATCAATAGTGATGTTGGGCAGATTGCGACTCCTTGCACCCGTAGCTAAAATGATATGCTTTGCCTCTACAATTTTCTTTGCACCTGCGGCATCAGTAAGTTCTACCTTTTTATCTTTATTTAGTTTGGCGGTGCCCATCATTACCTCCACTTTATTTTTCTTTAAAAGAAACTCAACGCCTTTGCTCATGCCGCCTGCCACATCACGGCTGCGCTTTACCATTCCTACAAAATCTGCTGTCGGTTCGCCAACAGTAATTCCATAGTCTTTGGCGTGATTAATATAATCAAATACCTGTGCTGATTTAAGCAACGCTTTTGTGGGGATACAACCCCAGTTAAGGCAAATGCCGCCTCAAGATTCCCTCTCTATCACCCCAACTTTCATCCCAAGTTGGCTTGCCCTTATGGCTGCAACATAACCGCCGGGTCCGCTGCCTACTACTAAAATATCAAACATCTTTTTATAAGTTTTTTATGATTTATGGGGCAAAATTAGTTGTCGGTTCTCAGTTATTAGTAGTTGGGGGGAAAGTTTAAGAAACCCACTTACTGCTTCCCCAATTTGCTAACAGGACCCTGCCCCGAAACAAAATACACCTATACACCAAATTCCCTGACCCGATAGGGTAAACAACTTTTTCGGGAAGTTGTATATATGGATAATCTTGATTAATTGTTTTGCCAACGAACGTTTGGCGGCTTAAAGAAAGTGCGGAATAAATAACCACTCACTTTATTAACCGATTAAATATATAAATAATTCCGCAGTTCATGGCAAGCGCCAAAACTTTCTGCCGCTGAAAAAATGCGCTTGCAACTTGCACGAACTCCGCATTTTTTTAAGGCGCTGTTAGCGGTTCGTGCTACTTTTATCAATTAGCTATTCCGCTTTCAATGGTGCTCCAACAACTTTCATGTCATGGTCTGCAAAAACTTTAGCTATTTCTTCTTTTGTCGGTGGAGAAGTCCACTTGTCTGTAACCTTAAAAAATGCTTCCATCTTTCCTGCTGGCAAATAAGAAACGATCATTTTCCCCTTTTCTGTTAATTGCAAGAATGCATGTTGCACATTTCTAGGAAGAAAAATAGTGTCTCCTGCTTTCATTTGATGTTTATCCTCACCAACCTGAAATAAATACTCGCCTTCAATTACATAAAACCATTCGTCTTGAAAAGGGTGAATATGCAATGGAGGTCCTCCGTTTGGTGTAAGTCCGGTTTGCTCAAACACAGCTAAATCATTTTCAGTATCAGTTCCGGAAATTTTTATGTCTAAGTTGTTTAGGGTGACGCCCTTCATTTTATAGTGTTCGCCAAATCTAGCTTCACCTGCCTTTACTTTAAATCCTTTTTCTGTTCTCATTAGAATGTTTGTTTTAATTTTGGCAAAAATACTTATTGGAATAAGTGCAAGTCCTGATAATATAAATGTTCCGCGTTTCATTTTATTTAAGTTATCTATTAGTTTCATTAAGTTGGTTTCAAGTTTGAACGGTCGCCCAAGCATGACCGCTAACGGTTTCGGGCTTGGCGAAGGTGGCGATTTTCACCACAAATGTTGATGCGGAGAACCAATGTTTGATTAACCACAAATGTGTCTGCGGAGCACTGAACCGCCACTTTTGCCAAACCCTTGTTACAAGCTGGTCTCTGTCCACCGAGTAGTTGAAACGCTTTACTGTCAACGATTTTGGTGTCTGTTTAGCAACTGATTTTTGTCTGTCGTTGGGCTGTGCGGTCGGGTATTTTTTATTTTCAGAAGGGAAGGGAAATTTTTTTAATTCAATTTTTTCAGGGTGGGGCAGGCACACTCTTTGCCAAGTTTTGGCTTGTGTGTCGGCTTGTGCGACTTGGCAATGTGTGTGACTGCTGCGGTGGCTCATTAGTTCTGATTCTTCTTAAAATTTTCTGCCTGTTCAAAAATCTCAACATATACTTCGTCTCTCTCAACTGGAGGATAACCAAACTCGTCAAGTAAGAGAATGAGTCCAACTTTTAAAGCTGATTTGATGTCGTCTCGCTTGTTCCAATCAGGGAATTTGGCTTGTCCGTCAACCAAGT
>JAPLCZ010000215.1 GCA_026391915.1 Bacteroidota bacterium
ATACAAAATAAGTGAGAAAATAGAAAAATATAAATCAGAACATCATGGATAATACAGCACTAAAAGAACTCCTTTTTAAACTTGCTGATGACGCATTAATTATTGGGCACCGCCACTCTGAGTGGATTGGTATTGGCCCCGTGATAGAAGAAGATATTGCCTTTGGCTCTATAGCTCAGGATAAGGTGGGGCAGGCAAATAATCTATACCTTTTGTTGGAAAATCTTGGTGAAGTGAACCCTGATAGGTTGGCGTTTTTTAGAGAAGAAAAGGATTACAAATGTTGCCATTTTGCAGAGCTGCCAACAGATGCTTATGATGATAATTTGGTAAGGCATTTCCTTTATACGCACTCAGAAGCATTGCGTTATGAGATGCTAGTGCACTCCTCTTATACTCCTTTGGCCGACCTAGCCAAAAAGGTTTCTACAGAAATAAAATACCACGTTTTCCATGCGGATACCTGGATGAAAAGCCTTGCCAATGGCAATGAGGAAAGCAAACTAAGAATACAAACTTCCCTCAATAAACTGTACCCAATTGCTATGGGTATTTTTGAAGCAGGAGATTTTGAGGCGGCTTTAATTGCTGATAATATTTTTGAAGGCGAAGAAGCTCTCAAAGCAAAATACATCACTAAAATTGGGGAGATTATTTCTTCACTTAACCTAAGCCTACCCACTGCATTTGATGAAAAAGCAGGCTATGGTGGCAGGCATGGTTTCCATACAGATTCTTTTGCTGCATTATTAAAAGAAATGGGTGAGGTGATACACACTGACCCCTCCGCAGAGTGGTAAGATTGGGATAAATTTCTGGTAGTCTTTCATAAAATTGCATTTCATATTTTCTTTTTACCTTTACCAAAAAATAGGAAGATGAAAAAGATTCATTATGCATTAATCTACCTGACTGCTATTGCAACCACAGTTTATGCAGGTATAAAAACCACAGGTGCCCCACCTGCCCACACTAATGCACCCGAGGAAAACACTTGCGCCCAGCAAGGTTGCCATGCAGATAATATTTTAAACTCAGGCACAGGAAGTATTAATGTTCAGATGGATTCTGCAATAGATAAATACAATCCTAATCAAACATATACTATTAGCCTAAAAGTTAAACAAGGTAGCCTGAAAAGATTCGGGTTTCAGGCAGTGGCATTGTTTGATGCAGACAGCACAAACGCTGGGGAAATATCGTTAACTGATGCCAACAGAATGCAGTTAATGGATGGCGCTAATCAATACAGTGGCAGAAATTATATTACCTATACAGAGGCAGGCACATCCGCCACCAAAACAGGTGAGGGGGAATGGAGTTTTAAATGGAAAGCCCCTGCCAAAACCAAGGGTGCTGTTACCTTTTACCTTGCAGGAGTTGCCGCTGATGATGACCAAACAGATAAGGGCGATTATACCTATACCACAAAATTATCTTTGGCAGAAAATACCAATGTGGGGATAGAAGATTTCTCTAAAGAAATTGGTTTGAAAATCACCCCACCTTATTTTAATAAACAACTCCTAATTTCATATAATGCGCCTTTGGTTTTGGTAACAGAACTAAGAAATTTACAAGGACAGATTATGCCAATATATTTAGAATCCAATGCAGCTGCTAATAGAATTACAACAAAAATCCAATTAGAAAACAATATTGGTTCTGGCATTTACATCCTGTGTTTAAAGGAGGCAAACCATACTATCACCCGTAAAATATTTATACCCTAAGCCATGTTAAAAAAGATAATATTTTTCGTTCTGTTATTATGGATTAGCTATGTAGTTGTTGACTACGCAAAAAGTGCTGGCCCACCACCGTATAATACCGGTGCGCAGGGGGAGGCCACCTGCAACCAAGCCACTTGCCATGATGGAGTTGGCAGCACCCCTAACACCAGCACTGGTAAATTATTGTTTGATTTCGGGAATAAAGACTCAGGCTATGCACCCGGCAAAACCTATCAACTAAAAATAACCATGACACAGAAAGGTTATAAGCTTTTTGGCTTTCAGATTTTGGTGTTGCGGAAATCTACAGGCAAATATTCCGGCGATTTTGTGATAACAGATACTGTGCGCACACAAAAGCGCAATGCCACATGGGGATGCTGCCAAGAGAGGCGCTGGGTAGAGCATAAATTTAAAGGGATAAAACCTACCTCTGCAGATACTGGCATGTGGACTATGGACTGGAAAGCACCCGCAACTAATGAGGGTGATGTGGTATTTTATGTGGCAGCTTTAGCGGCAGATGGTGACCTCACTGATACTTTTGATAAAACATATACCCTAAAGAAAACCATCCCTTTTAGAGTAACTGGAATGGAAAATAATGAGGCATCAATAACAACTTTAGAGAATGTAATAGTTGATAAAAACGCTAATGCTATTCAACTGTTTTTTTCTAATGTTATAGAGCATAATTTTATGGCTACCATCTATTCGCTGGATGGCAAACTGATAGATAAAAAATCTATTTTACCAAACGGAAACAAAGCTGTTATCAGTTCACAAAGCCAACTTAAATCCGGCATTTATATTCTTATTATTAATGGCAACGGTTTCAGTTTAGCAAAGAAGATTATATTGCTTTAAACCGCCCAAGCTAAACATAAAAAAGAGAAGCCACGCTTAAGCGTGGCTTCTCTTTTTTATAAGCATTTATTTGAAATCCTTTTTACTTCACCATCACCATCCTTTGCACTATTGTTTTATCCCCAATGTTAAAGTGCACAAAGTACACACCGCCACTGGCTATTGCATAGTTAGTAGGTAGGTAGCTGAGGTTGTATTCTCCTGCATTTTGGTTGGCATCCATAAGGGTGCAAACTGCCCTGCCAAGCACATCAGTAATATAAACTTTTACATGGTTTCTCTGAGTGATGGTGTAATGGATATTAGTGCTTTCCTTAAACGGATTTGGGAAGATGGAAGCAGAGAAATTGCCCTCTATCACATTTATCAATCCTGTTAATGTTACCTTAAGGTTAGAGTCCTTTTTATCAGTACAACCAAAACTATTGGTTACGGTTAGGCTTACAGTAAAAGTTGAATCTTTGGTGTATGTGTGGGAGGTGCTATAGGCTGTTGCATTTAAGCCATCACCAAAGCTCCAGTTGTAGGAAGCCTGTGTGGTGTCGGTGGCTTTGAAATCAAAAGTTCTTGCACCCTTTAGGGTGGTTGTAAATGTGGCAACAGGGTTAGGGTTAACAACCACTGTTTGTGAAGCAGAATCCACACAACCTGCAGTACTCATCACGGCAAGAGTAGCTTTATAGCTTCCAACAATTTTGTAGGTGTGGGTAGGGTTATTTGCGGTGGAAGTATCGCCATCACCAAAGAACCAAATTTGTTTGGTGGCATTGGTAGATGAATCAGTAAATGCTGTGGCTTTGCCAATACATGCAGCAGAAGCAGAGAACTTAGCTTTAGGATTTGGGTTTACCGTTACCATTACAGAATCAGTGGCAGCACAACCCGTACTAGAATCCTTTTGGGTGAGTTTATAATATTGGGTTGATGATGGGCTAACGGTAGTTTGCGCAGTAGAATCACCATTACTCCATTTGTAATTTTGTTTGGCAACGGCAGCAAGCCCCAAGGTAGCAGCGCCTCCAAAACAAATTGCTTTTGGCGTGCCAATATTAACTGTTGGTAGTGAGTTAACCGTTACCATTACAGAGTCAATTGCAACGCACCCAGTTGTAGAATCTTTTTGCGTGAGTTTATAATATTGGGTTGAGGTAGGGCTAACAAGAGTTTGTGCTGTAGAATCGCCATTACTCCATTTGTAATTTTGCTTGGCAACCAATGCAAGCCCCAAGGTAGCAGAGCCCCCAAAGCAGATTGTTTTTGGCGTACCAACATTCACAGTCGGTAATGGGTTTACAGTAATTGTTACAGAATCTGATTTAGTACAACCCGTAGCTGTTATGCTTTCTGTTAAATAGTATTTAGTAGTAATAGTTGGGGAAACAGATGGGTTAGATGTTATGGAAGAAAATCCGCTTGGGTTACTTGTCCATGAATAAGTATTTCCTGAAACAGAGGCAGCACCAATAGTAGTTGCAGCCCCATTACAAATAGTAGTTGGAGTTCCGACATTTGCGGCAGGCAAAGGGTTAACATTTATAGTTACTGAATCTGATTTACTACAACCCGTTGCAGTGATATTTTCTGTTAAATAATATCTAGTAGTTGTGGTTGGGGATACTGACAGCGATGAAGCCGTAGAAGTAAACCCGGTTGGGGAGGAGGTCCATGAATAAGTGTTACCAGTTACAGCAGCGCCACCTATGGTAGTAGAAGTTCCTGAACAAACAGTAGAACCACTCCCAACAATAGCAGATGGCAATGGATTAACTCTCACCTTTTGCAAGAGGAAGGTATCATTAGTATTTACAGCATCTGTTTTTGAGTTAGGGTTATTCGTCCATGATTTTATTGAATAGGTGCCAGCAACAAAGGCGTAGCTTCCTATGGTAAGGCTGTCAGTAGCAGCAGGTGCTAAAGTGCCTTTCCAAACATACACAGTTTGGGCTACGCCATTTACTGCCCAGTTAATATCAACATTCTTTAGGGTATCAGTTCCAAAGTTTCTAAGTTTCACCCAAACATCTTTATTGGCTGCGCAGATAACAGTATCAGGTTGGGTAATAGCCATAATTCCCGCATCTGATAAGTAGATTTCATCAGCCCCGATAGTTGGGTTAGTAGCTCTGGTTTCACCATCAATATCTTTAGTAAAACCGGAAATAGAAACGCCCTTTTTAAAGACAGTATTACTACTCACATGCAAATCAGAATTACTAATATATCCCGGGTTTGATGAGATAGTATTTGTTTGCCCAGTACCTGAAATGTAGGTTGCCAAAGTATAGTATGTTACGCCGCCAAAATTACCAACAATGCCATTGGTCGCGTATAGATTATTGTAATCAAAAACATCATAGAAAGAAGCATAACCCCCAAGTACAGGATAGGCTCCTGCACCCGCAGAAGTAAAATTATTATTTGCTACTTTGTTGTTATTCATAAATGAAGAATAGGAATAATATGGGTAGGTAGCGTTGGTGCCATAAGCATTAATACTGTTAAAATAGAGTTGCTGATAGGATGCATTATTATGAGAAATACCAACTACATAATGGAAGCTATCTGCCCCTGCTGATATAAAATTATTATAGATAATTGATGATGTTGTTGGGCTGCCAACACAATAATTTAGGTTGATGGCATAGAGGTTTACATAGCTTTCATGGCAGTCAATTTTGTTATAGGCTACTGTTAAATTGCTGTCGCAGGCTTGCAAATCAAAAGCTGTTACAGTACCAAAGAATCCATAAACTCCTAAGTGATTAACAGCATTACCAATTACCCTAAGATTTGTTTGGGTATAGCATACTACGCTTGTTAAGGCTGTGCTATCAAAAGTATTATTGATGATGGTATTATTGTCTTCGTAATAGCCACCCGCTAAGTAAATACCATAGTTAGCAAGCCTGATAAGATTATTAGAAATAAGTAAATTACTATTGTATCCGTTGTTATCATAAATGGCGGTGCTTCTTGCCAACTGCCCAATAAGTCTGCAATTGGTTATTTTTACATTATCAGTACTGGTAAGGCTAATAAGGCGTGAGCCATTAAAATAAGTTCCTGTCCGTTGCATCGTTATTTTATTGATGACAACATTACTTGCCCCAAAGAGGTTTACTACCCAATTGTTAGAATAGTTTGGGTAATTCCAATTCACTTTACTGCTATCACCACTAAGGCTTTGGAAGGTAACAGTGTTGATACTGCTTGCCCCTCTTATAGAGTTAATGGTAAGCTGTTCTGTATAGCTTCCATCACTAATATTAAATACAACAGCACCACAAACACCTCTGCTGTTTAGGTCATTTACCGCATCGCCAATAGTGGCATAGTCAGGTGTTGCACCACCAATTGTATAGGCGCCAGAGAGGCCATCCTTCACCACAAATACTGTTGAATCATTAGCACTGTTTCCATCAGCAACTCCATTAGGATTCGTTGTTTTAGCAATGATTTTATAAACTATTCCGTTAGTCATTGTCATTGAATCTAAAAAAATGGAGGCAGTTGCATTGAGTCCCAATTTCCCTGTCCAGCTTACTGATTTTTTTGCAACACCATTAGCACTCCATGTAACAGTGGCGGAGGTAAGAATATTCAGTCCATAATTTTTTATACTAGCATAAACATTTACCACTCCTGTACAAAACCCTTGTGCTGGGCTATCAATTGATGAAATTCCTGCATCTGTTGCAGTAATGCAAATAGTTGATTTTGTATTTACTTCCCTTGCAATGCACCTATTGCTATAACCATTAGCAGCGGTAACTGCCCTGATGCTATACCAGTAGTTTTTATTGGGTGCAATGCTAGAGTCAATATATGCAGTGTCAGTGGTGTTTTTAATTACCACCCATGCACTATCATTAAGAAGGCGCATTACATCATAAGAGGCAGCGTTCTTAATAGGTTCCCAGTTTACAACTACCTTTTTATCACAACCAACAAGGTTACTAATAATAGGTGATTGCATAATAGTAAATGTGCTATCACTTATTGAAACAAAATTTCCATCTGTTATTTTGATTAATCCAAGACTAGTAGCAGTATCAGGTATTTGCCAAAAATAATCTCTTTTGTAGGCAGGCACGGAATCAATAAGAGCCCATGTAGTACCCGCATCCGCAGAGAAATATATTTGAGTTTGGTTGGTAGTTCCTGTGGAGTTCCAACTAATCGTCATTTCATTATTGGCGGTATATAAAACACTATTTGCATTCAAGAAAGGTCTTATTGGGGAATAAGTTTCTCCGCCAAAGGGTGCAGTAAGTTCTATATTCGCATCATCAGTTTCCCAAGTAAGGGCAAAATTTTGCGGCCCAAAAGGTACTGATGTACCTACCACCAAAACAGTATAAGCACCGGGTAACATGGAGTCTAATGTAATTTGTTCTTCTGTATTTATAGTATCAATTCCACGTGTGGCATTTGAGCTTGGGCTTAAACTGTTTAAGCTCCATGGCAAAATGGTATCATTAGCCGGAGTGATTAATTTAACATCCAAATTATTTACTAATAAATTCACTAAAGATATAGGAGGTAGGTCGTTCCAATTCAACATTAGCTTGCCATGAAGAACCATTTTAGGAAGGGTAAAATTCAACTTAAAAGTATCTGAGTTCCCGACACTATCAATTAAATATCTTCCTTGTTCCAATGCCCTTACTGATTTTAGTCCGTCTATTCTCCCAAAGCCATAAGAGTAATCCGGGCCGGGGTTACCAAGGTCCTGGGCTGTATTCATCAAAACCGCTTTTACCAAAAAATTCTCAGGTGTTTTGCCTCCGTGTAATTGTCTAAATCTCTCTTGAATTAAAGCCACCGTGCCCGCAGTATTTGGGGTTGCCATAGAAGTTCCGCTGTATTTATCATATCCATTTCCAGGTACGGTTGAATACACATTTACACCATTGGCGCATACCTCCGGCTTTAACCTACCATTATTGGATGGACCTCTGCTGCTAAAACCAGCAATTACATCTCTATCCAACGCCCCCACTGTTATATTGTTTTTTGCTGAATTTGCCCCTGCGCTTATTGTCCAAAAGCCCGGGCCTGAGTTAGCTGCGGCTTGGCATTGTGTTACGCTATCATATAATACAGCTTCTGAGTCCACCTCATAAGAAGTATAATCATAAACGCTATAATATCCACCCACATAGCCCCATGAATTGGAGGTAATAGTAAAATTAAATATAGGTGTATAAACCAATAAAGTATCAGTAGGTGAGCCGTCATAAGACCAGCTATAAAGAGTGGCTTTTGGTGCTACACCAGTTGCATTGGGGTCTAATAATCCTGCACCTGCAATTGTTCCACTGCAATGTGTTGAGTGGTCAGAAACAGGGTTGGTGCATTCATGGTTAGCTCTCTTAAGAAAGTCTTCATGCAGTATGTCACCCTCATCAGTAATATTAATCCGTACCCCAGCTCCTGTAAGCCCTCTTTGCCCCAGCAGGTTTGATTCTAATACATTATCTCTTTGTACATTTCTACTGTAGTTATTATCCGTTTGCCTTGCAGGTGGCACTGGCGCAATAGTTTTAATTAGTGGGCACTGGGAAAGAGCCTCTATTTTACCAATAGGAATTCTCACAGTTCCTATTGCCATTTTAGGAGACATACCTAGCACTTCCCCACCTAATTTTACAACAACATCCTGCACTTCCTTATCTCGCGGGCTTCCAAAATACTGTATCACCACATCATACATTCCGGTAATTTTCTTAGCCCAATCTGGTGCTTTATTATCTGCCAAAGCAGTAGCAATTTTTGTGGATGGATTAATAGCTACTATATTTTTTACATGATAATTTTTAAATACATCTTCTGTAGCTGCAGCAGGGATGATGGTTAAATAAGATTTCCTTGAGTAGTAATTACATATTTGAATACCCGCCTTTTTAAGAGATAGCTTTTGCTCTTTATTAGGTAGCTTGGCAAACTCTACTATCACATAATAATTGTCTTTATAAAGACTACTACTCCAGTTATTTTTTTGTTGAAAAAAATCTGTGGTTCCGAAGTTTGGATTAAGAGGTAAATTGTTTTGCTTGGAAATAATATTCTGCGCATTTGTTACCAGAATACTAACCATTAAGAATGCTGTAAGAGCAATTCTTTTTCTTACCATAGTTGTAAATAGTTTCATTATGATTTTAATTTAAAAATTTTGTTATTGAGAAAAAGAACAAAGAAAAGATACCTAAGACAATTTAGCAACAAAGGTAACCCCCGCCTTGCAAGTATCACCCAACTTAATATTCAATTCGGCATTCAGTGGTAAAAACATATCCATCCTGCTGCCGAATTTAATAAAGCCAAGCTCACTGCCTTGCACTAAAGGCGCACCTTCTTTATGAAAGAAAACAATACGCCTTGCCACAAAACCAGCTATCTGGCGGAAGAGAAATTTAGTACCATTTGGCGTAGTAACCACAGCGGTATTTCTCTCATTTTCGGTAGAAGATTTTGGGTGAGAGGCAATGAGGTATTTACCCTCATGGTATTTATAGTATTCTAATTTTCCGCTTATAGGTACACGGTTTAGGTGCACATTAAAAGGCGACATAAAAATAGAAACCTGTATCCTTTCTTCATTCAAATATTCTGATTCAAAAACTTTTTCAATTACCACCACAGTACCATCAGCTGGGGAAACAAAAAGGTTCTCATTCTGGGTTAAAGTTCTTTTAGGATTACGAAAAAATTGAGTGAAAAAAGCAAGCAAGCAAATACCTCCTGCCATAAAAATATAGAGGGCAATGGGCTTAGAACCCATACTCCAAAGTATAAAACTGATTATGCCAACTGCAGCATAAAGAACAAATAGAAATCGGAAACCTTCGCGGTGAATCATTTTGATTATTTAATTAAAATTATAGAATTATTTGAGCAGGATTTAAAATACGCCTCTCAACTTCATGGTGGAAGAAATTTTATCTATGGCAACAATGTAGGCTGCTATTCTCATATCAGTTTTGTAGTGTTTTGCTGTAGCATACACCCTTTCAAAAGCAGCATTCATAGCGCGGTCTTCACGGCGATATACTCTATCAATATCCCAATAATATCCCATCCTGTTTTGTGCCCACTCAAAGTAAGAAACAGTAACCCCACCAGCATTGGCGAGGATGTCTGGCACTACCATAATGTCTTTATCAATAAAGAATTTATCAGCCGCGGCTGAGGTAGGTCCATTAGCACCTTCCACAATTAATCTTGCTTTTATTCTATCAGCATTTTGTGAGGTAATCTGGTCTTCAATGGCAGCAGGAACAAGAAGGTTTACATCAGCAGTAAGCAATTCATCATTAGAAATTATATCTGCACCAGTGAAGCCTTCAAGGCTCATGTCATGAGAATTATAATAATCAATGGCAAGGTCTATATCAATTCCTTTTTCATTGTAATACCCACCAGATACATCAGATATGGCTTTTATTTTTATCCCTTTTTCTGCAAGTAATCTTGCTGAAATAGAACCCACATTTCCAAAGCCCTGCACAGCAGCAGTGGTTTCATTAGGATTCATTCCTAATTTTTCCATAGCAGCTAATGCGGTAATCATTACTCCTCTGCCAGTAGCCTCAACCCTGCCAAGTGAACCTCCCATTACCAAAGGTTTACCTGTTACAACTCCAGGAGAAGAGAACCCAACCCTGCGGCTATAGGCATCTACCAACCAGGCCATAATTTGAGAATCCGTGCCCACATCTGGTGCAGGGATATCTCTATCTGGGCCAATAATATCTGCCAATTGATAGGCATAAGCACGGGTTAATCTCTCCAATTCTCCTTTGGTCATTTCACGTGGGTTACATTTTATCCCACCTTTTGCGCCACCAAAGGGCACATCTACCACTGCATTTTTTAATGTCATACCAGTAGCAAGGGCACGTACCTCATCAATGTTTACATTATTGGCATAGCGTATTCCTCCTTTGCCAGGTCCAAGATAAATAGAATGGATAACACGGTATCCTTCAAAAACTTTTACCCTGCCGTTATCCATCTTTACGGTAAGGTTAACTTTTACCTCTTTGCTAGGTGCAATCAATGCGTTGTAGGTGTCTTCATCAAGCCCAAGAATTGTGGCTGCCTGACGGCAACGGCTAAGTATGGAATTATAAAAATCTTCCTGATGGCCGTTTTGTGTTTTCTCTTCAGTTGCTATCATCAATTTGAATTATTGTTCATTCGGGGGTGCAAATGTATTTAATTCTTATTTCTTAACCTATCACTTGTTATAATCCCTTTGAATCCAACAACATATTTTTATAATTGCTAAAAACCATCGTTATCAAAATATCGTATGTGGTATTACGCTGTTCGCAAAGCAGTGTGATATTAGTGGTTTTTAAGGTTTTTGCTTGAGAGGCGGAAGAGTTGTTTCCGCCTCTTTTATTTTAGATTGTGATGTAGATTTTGTCTACAATATTTAGTAAAATACCATCACTAAAAATCCTTTTGCTTTTTAAAAGGCAAAAAACCTATATTCGCACAAAATTTAAAAAACATAAAAACATGTACTGGACGTTAGAATTGGCATCTTACTTAGATGATGCACCATGGCCTGCCACCAAAGATGAACTTATTGACTACGGCATTCGTTCTGGTGCGCCCTTAGAAGTGATTGAAAACCTTCAGGAACTGGAAGACGACGGAGAGGCTTTTGAAGAGATTGGAGAAATCTGGCCTGATTACCCATCTACGGATGAATACTTCTTTAATGAAGATGAGTTATAGCCATTAATTTAGTAGAACTTTAAAAAACAAAAGAGCCCCGAAACTTCGGGGCTCTTTTGTTTTTTACGATTTACTAAGCCAAAGAAATTTTGTTTAAACAGTAGAAAAACAAAAATGCTTATAGTACCACCAACTTACCAACATAAACCCCTTTTGCTGTAACAACATTAATCAGGTAAACCCCTTTAGGTTGATTGAGTTTTAACTCAAAACTTTCTTTATTAATTGAGGCTTCTGCAAACACCTTTTTACCTGTAATATCTGTGATTATAATAGTTGAAGAATTATTTTTTCCCTGTTCAGGAATTTGAATAATAAATCTGCCATCCAATGACGGGTTGGGTTGTATTTGAAGTGGTAAATTATAGTTTGAGATTTCCTCAATCCCTACGCCTTTAACCACAGTAATATAATCTGATTTGTTGCTATTGCTGGTGCCTGCTTTATTGCCTGCATAAAGGGTAACGCTATATTTACCTACAGAGTCAAACCTAACATGTGGGTTGCGGCTGGTATCTCCTGTGCCATCCATAAAGGTAACGGTAATAGGGCTAAATTTCCATAACCATGTCTTAGGAACATTAGAAGATAAATCAGTAAAAAATACTGTTTGCTGGTTGCCTGTGTAGGTATGGTCAGCTTTAAAATCTGCCAAAGGAGCTATAGCATCCTTTACTATAATGTAATCTTTTTTGGTAAGAGTATTTCTGCCAGTAAAGCCGGTTGCCCTTAATGATACAGAATATTTACCTGCTTTATCAAACCTAATATTAGGGCTTGCAGTAGCTGTGGTGCTACCGCTTACATAGGTGTGTGAGGTTGGGGTTATATCCCAAACGTATGTATTAAAACCATTGGTGTTATTTTTAATGTTGATAGAATCGCCAGTATAAATTACCGAGTCACTTGCTGTGAAATTTGGCTTTGGGCCATTAGGATTATAGATAATTCTTGCGCTGTCCTTATAAGTAATAGTTTGTGTGCTTCCTAAAAAACTAGTACTTACATCAACCTGCAATATGGGGTTCTTTTGCCCCTTTGCCAACCATTTATATTCTACCCTATCATTATTGTAAGGCACCGGAATTTTGATGCTGAAAACAGTATAAGAAATAGTATCTCTCTCCCTAACTGTACTCTTTACCCTTATGCAATTAAAAGTGCCATAAGGTGTGGTGATTTTTCCGTAACCATCTACCACGGTTTTGCGGCTGCCTGCAAAAACAATTTTGCCTGCTCCAATAGCTTGCTTAAGATAAAATGAGTCCTTTAATGTATCGCCATAAGTAAGCGGAAATTTATAAACTTCATCAGCATCGCTATACTTTAAAGGGGCATCAACATTTAAGAAGGGTATTTTAAAACCAGTACCGGTTTGTGAATAAGAACCACTACCACTGGCAAAGAAGTTATATCCTTTTTGCCCCAATATAGTTGCCTTTTGGGCTATGTTGCCAAAGAAAACCAAAGCATATAAACTTGGTGGCGATACATATTTTATTGTGTCATTATTAGTGGGGGTGAGGGAGGAATAATCCCAGGTTACATTAGCTCCTGTTGTGCTATCATCCACTTTGCCGGTGGCATTGCTAAAGTAAAGCTCATCTCCACTGGCGGGCATATCACTTTTGCCAATTTTAATTTGCGCAAATGATAAATTGATAAAACAAAAGAACAATAACAGAAACACAAGAACTTTTTTCATAACTATAAATTAAGCAACAAAGTTAAAGCAGATTAAAGTTTGGTATGGCATCCCAGTATTGCCCCTTTCAATTATCATCCTAAGCGTATATTTGCCCCTTCAAAAAAACATTATATTATAACAAATGAAAATCAAACTAATTGCTTTAATGGCTTGTGTAGCCATCCTCTTTACCGCTTGTGGAGATTTTAAGAAAACAAAATCTGGCGCTATGTACAAAGTACAAACCTCCAAAGGTGGTAAAAAACCTAAGATGGGAGATGTGGTACAAATCCATTTTATGCTAAAAACTTCTAAAGATTCTATCTTCCAAAGCTCCTACAAAGTAGTACCGGGCATGAGCAAGGGCAAACCACAATATGTACCCGTAAAAGAAGGATTTATGTACCGCGGTTTGGTAGAGGCCTTCATGGAATTTGGAGAAGGAGATAGCGGAACTATTAAGTTTATTGGTGATTCTTTATTCAGTAATCCACAAAGCCGCCCACCTTTCATCAAACCTAAAGATGTGGTGAAGATGAGTATTAAAGTTATCAAAGTTTTGAGTGAAGAAGAATACCGCAAAGTAGCTGCTGCAGAAAGCCAAAAAATGCAACAAGAGCAAATTGCAAAGGATGAAGAAGTAATCCAAAACTACCTTAAATACAACAAACTTAAAGCAGAGAAAACAGCCTCTGGTTTATACTACGTAATAGAAAAAGAAGGCAAGGGAGAGTTAGCAAAAGCAGGGGACAGCCTCAGCGTTTTCTACTCTGGTAAACTAACCTCAGGTGAAGTGTTTGATGCAAATATGGGCAAAGAAGCAAAAGGCAAAGACCCTCTGCCTGTAGTTATTGGTAAAACCTCTTTAATACAAGGCTGGACAGAAGGCTTAACCCATTTTAAAAATGGTGGAAAAGGTAAATTGATTGTGCCATCAAGCTTAGGTTATGGTCCAAGAGGTGATGGCCCAATCCCTCCAAATTCTGTTTTAGTATTTGATATTGAAGTGGCACACCTAACCCCTTACAAAAAGTAACATTAAAAGAAATTGCAACGTCAGTTGCCAAAATATTATCATATGATTAAAACACTGATTACCCTTTTATCAATTGCTATATTAGCAACAAATGTTGATGCACAAAATGGCAAAAAACCTGTTACTGCACCAAAGCAAACCACAGTAGTTAAAAAAACTACCACCACAACAGTAACCACCACCCCTGTAAAAACAGGAGTATGGATTACCACCCCCAGCGGCATGAAATATATTTACTATAAAAAGAAAAGCACCACAGCACCCAAAGTTGGTGATGTGGTTGAATTGCATTTTATGGTACTCACAGAAAAGGACTCCATACTACAATCAACTTTTGATGAGATGGGAAGCACCAAAGGACAATGTATGCCTATTGAAATGCAGGAGCCTAAAGCCACTGCCGATATGATGCAAGCTTTCAGACTTTTTGGCGAAGGTGATAGTGGAGCTGTAATGATAAAATCTGACGAAATTTTTGTTGGTGACAATAAGGATAAACGCCCTCCTTTCTTCCCTGTGGGCAGTTATATCAAATATATTATTCGCCCAGTAAAAATTTATAATAAGGATGATTATATGAAGATTATGCAAGAGAAGCAAGTAGAAACCCCAGGCACAGGTGATGTGCCCAAGAAAGGGCAAACCATCAGCGTGCTTTATACAGGCAAGCTTTTATCAGGGAAAATATTTGATGCTACCAGCAATAGGGGCAATGAGCCTTTTACTTTTAAAATTGGAACTGGCCAGGTAATTAAAGGATGGGATGAAGGAATGATAATGTTTAAGAAAGGTGGCAAAGGCAAATTGATTATCCCATCCAGAAATGGATATGGAGAGCAAGGTGCCGGCGCTGATATACCACCAAACTCACCCTTATTATTTGAGATTGAAGTTTTGGATATTAAAGACTAAAAATACTTAAATGCAATACAAGAAAGCCTGCCTCATTCGGCGGGCTTTCTTATTATAAATTTCACCCAATTATTTTGAAAAAACTCTCCACTATAATAGCATTTATTTTGGTTTCAATAAATGCTTTTTCGCAACTGCTACCCAAGCCAACCCATATTGTTATTTGTGTTTTGGAGAACCATAAATACAAAGATATTATAGGTTCTAAAAATGCACCTTATATAAATTCTTTAGCAGATAGCGGAACCCTATTTGGGAATTATTATGCCCTCACCCATCCAAGCCAACCCAATTATTTATTGATGTTTTCAGGAGATGCACAAGGCGTAATTAACAGCACCCCGCCTAAAGGGTTTCCATTTAAAACTCAAAATCTTGGAGCCTGTTTATTAGTAAAAGGCTATAGCTTCAAAGGTTATTCAGAAGATTTACCAAAGGTGGGTGATACCATAGTTTCTTCAGGAGATTATGTGCGCAGGCATTGCCCTTGGGTGTATTGGCTGGGTAAGGATACCAACCAATTACCAGATACGGTGCATCAACCATTAACTGCATTTCCTCATGATTATGATTCATTGCCTACAGTGTCTTTTGTAATCCCCAATTTATATAATGATATGCATAATGCCTCGGTTGCAGTTGGTGATGCATGGGTTAAAAAGAATTTAGATTCTTTTGTGAGATGGGCTAATTCTCACAACTCATTATTCATCCTCACTTTTGATGAAGACGATGACTCTGCCAATAATAATGTGGTTGCCATTTTTTCAGGCGCCGGTGTAAAACGCGGCTTCTATGACACGACACATTACACCCATTACAACCTGTTGCGTACCCTGGAAGAGATATACAGTTTGCCCTATGCCGGTAAATCAGATAGTGCTGTTGCCATAAAAGATTGCTGGATAAAAACCACAGCCATCAATGAGAATCCCTTACCCATTAATAGCATAAAAATTTCTTATCAGCCTGTTACCAATTCCCTCTTCATTGAGGCAGCGAATACCCCCATCCAAAAAACAGAAATTTATAATGTAGAGGGTAAGTTGGTTTATAGTAACCCCTCACCAAATACGCTGATACCCCTTGATGAGAATCTCCCTAATGGGATGTATCTAATAAAAGTATTTACAGAGAAAACCACTTTTACTAAGAAGTTATTTGTTGGTAAATAAGGTTGTTCCTACTCCACCACAACCTTCTTCACCCCTCCGCCTACTCTTAAAAAATAAACCCCTTTTGGTATTGCAGAAACATCAATAGTTTTTTCTGTTTGGTTGGGTAGCCATTGGTCTTTAAATACCACTTTCCCAATCACATCATAAATACTGAGTTCTTGTTTTTGAAGTGTGTTGTAAATGATGTTCAAATTTGTATGGGAAGGGTTGGGTGAGATGGTAAAATTAGCGCTGCAAAAACAAAAGCCCTGCATTCTTTGCAAGGCTTTATTATTTTATATAATTGCAAAACTAAGTTTTGCTAACACTAGGACATAGTCTGGAGACTATGCCCAACGGGGGATTTAAGTGACCTACTTATTATAGTAATAATTATTCTTTGGTTGATTGTATTGATAATTCCCATTATTATTGGGTTGAGTATACTGCGGATTATTCGCTGCATTCTTTAATACTTCTAATAAGGTGCTAAGGAAAATCAAGGCACATCCTTTACCTACCTTTTTAACAGTTTCAACCCTTTGCCTTCTTTTCTCTAAATCCTTTTCTATTTCTCTATTACAATAGCCTATTCGGTCTGTTAAATAGCCGTCACGACCAGTATGCCTTTGAGCATTTTGATAGTATATTTTTGCTTTCACAAAATTATTTTTTTCAAAAAACCTATCACCCTCCTTCTTATTAAAATCAAATTCTACTTCTTCATTCTTTATTTCACATATCGTTATCTTAGAATATATTTCTGCCTTCTGTTCAGGATATAGAACTAACATCTCTTTATAAACTGTTTTAGCCTTATTATAATCTCCATTGTTGTAAGCAATTGTAGCACTATTATCATAAACCTCATAATTAAGCATCTGTTTGCATTTATCCAATTGCACCTTAGAGTATTCATCATTGGATTTAAAGTTTAAAGCCTCCTGATAATACTTTGAAGCTGTGGGGAAATCATTCCCCTTAAATAATTCATCTGCCCTTGCCAAATTACTTGCAAATAACAATGCTGCGTCATCCTGTTTTTTATTCCCAAAATTACAAATACCAAAAGTTTTTCCATCGGGATATATAACTTGATAAACCTTATACTGAGGAATCAAAATTTGCATAAGCACTGTTGACTTGGTTTTTTTTACCTTATCCTTTAAACCCTTATCATCTCCAACATACTTAACAGTTTTATCATACATAATAAAAGCATATTCTTGTCCATCAAGTTGAAATATACAGTCGGAAATAGGATGAACTTTAAAATCAACTTTCAGCTTATTTTTATATCTGGTCTCAATGGAATTCAAATAAGTTGAGAAAGCAATATCTTCTTCTTTTCCCTCATCATCTAATATATCTGAAACATAACCAATACCTGTATTATCAAATAAATGTAGTAAGGTGTCAAAATAGTAATTCTTAATTTCATCTTCACCAGCACTACTATATTTGTCTAAACATCGTGTATATACAACACTCAAATTTTCTAATCTTTTTGTGTCTACTGAAGAGTAACCAAGGAAAGTAATAAATAAAAAAAACACTGTGAAGTAAAAAAATAAAATCCTTTTCATTCTAATATCTATTTATATTCTTTGGTTTCTGTAACACTAATATCACTTAAATAAACCTTCCACCTTTGCCCAGCTAACTCCTCATACCTGGGAACTACTTTTATCTTAACATTCTTAACTGTACAGTCACAATAACCACCTTCGCATTTTTGAATTTGTTCATCATTGAGTTTTAGTATAGAACTTTTTTTAGTTGCATAAAAACATTGCCTAAAGTCCATGTCACCTTCATAATACAATAACTTGCCAGTTGCCTTATCTTTTACTGGTGATAAATTAGATTGGTCAACAAAAGAGAACTTCATTATCACAACTCCATAATCTTTAGGATACTTCGCTACAACTTTATAGAAATATTTCTTTAAAGGATATTCATGGATTTCATTTTTTAAATTAGAAACTTCCACAACAGCACTATCCTCAAACCTACTTAATACATTACTAATTTGACTTTCCTTTTGGCTTTCTGTGAGCTTGCCAGCACTGAGTCTCGTTACAAGCACTTCAAACTCATTTAAGTATTCTTTTGCCCTTTGCATATTGACTTTCTTATCCTCCTCTGTTAATGTTTTTTGAGCATGTATAGAGTATGAAAAAACTAAGCAGAATAAAAGAGTAACAATTTTCATAAATGGTATCAATCTGAATTATTTTGTTTCACCAATTAACTTTGGATTATGAACTTCAATAATATCTAAATTGGAAATCTTCCCTGAACTAGTGCTCTTTTGAAAAGCTTTTATTTTTATATCAATTACCGATTCTAAAAATGTTAATCGTTTCATTATGTAATCTTTTCCTTTACCGGGAGGATAAAATTCGGGGTTTCTATCATTACAACTGATAGAATAATTAACTGTTAAATCTTCATCAAAATAGGTTTCCCAAACCTTCTTTGCCTTCTCTTCCCTTTTTGAAATAGAAAGTGAGTTGTCAACTATTATTTTTAGGTCACTTCTTAAATCCTCAGCATCAGGGCGGGAAGGGCAATCATTATTATTGGTGCTTGTTTCTGATGATTTAATATTGGGTACAATTAAAACCATAATTTTTGTAATGCTATTATCAGCAACAAGCAGCTTAGAAATATCATTTCTTAATTCTGTTATCCCATAATATACCTTACCCCCTTCAAGTTTAAAATCATCATCATTTGAGTAAATAAATAAATTCTTATTATCCTTATTACTTTGTACATAATCAGTAAACAGCCTCTCAACATTTTTACTTTCATCCATACTAACCAATAAGCCATTTACTGTACTATCCTTAAAGTATTTTCCGTACTGCCTATCAATAAAATTGATATTTTCGAGGTCACCAGATTTATTAGTTAAGTAATCAATTTCACTACTTTTTTTGCTGTCCTTCCTGCTGAGATTTATTGGAGAAAAGAAAAAATTCACTTTATCTTTTTTATCAGCTACTTCCTTAAATTGGCTTCCAACTTCTGAAATACATTTAGGATATTTATCAGTCATCTTCTCTGAGATATGACTGAAGAACACAAATTCCATTTCAACCTTTTTTGCCTTTTTACCACTTCCGCAACCCAAAAAGGTCAGTCCAATACAAATAAATACACAAGATGCTAAGTTAAATTTCATACTATTTTTAATTTGACAATTGAGAGATTTGAATAAATTTACATTCAGCAATAATGGCTTCCGCAGCCGAATCATCCTTTTGAGAAGCATAAAGATTCTTTATTTCCGATTCAAGTAAGATTCCAGTATAGAAAATACATACATCTGTATTCCCAATTATCTCATCCTTTCTTATCAATGTAGGTTCATCTTTGCTTTTAATTTCAGTCGTTTTATCCTCAGCCGTACTAGCAAAAACCTTCTGTCTTATCATTTGATTATCACTTTTCGCCGTCTTAAAAGAGAAAGTGTAGTTCATCTCTTGAGGAATATTTTTTTCCGTATCCCTAATTTGATGTGAATGATCATTCTTAAATTCCTTTATCTGTCTCTTCATCCCAAAATAATAGAGTAAATGACACACTACATATTTTGTAAAAAGTATATGGGTAATGATGCTAATAATAACGGTCATAATTATAAACCTACCTACTGGCTCAATAAAAATATCACTTCCATAAACCCCATAATAATTATAGAATTTATATGCCCCTAAGCCTATTATAACAAAGGCAAAAACAAAATCAACAATATACGCCATCGTCTTTTGATGTTGATGAGATTTAAGTGAGTCCTGACAATGTTCTAAATACTTACCTTTAGAATTATCATCATCTTTAAACTCCTCAGGCACCACCAATTTATCTATTAGCTTAATTTTAGTTTTATCAATAAAAATATTGGCTTTTATAATTGATTTATTATAGTGCGGGCTTAATTCAAAAATGAAAGGTAATACTGCAATTAAAAAGTCAACTGTAGATAAAGCAACAATAACTTTCCAGTCAACGCCAGCCTCATTTAGGTTTAAGGTAAGCACTATCTCCATTGCCAATAAGGCAATAACAAATATGTAATAGATTACTATATTTTTTAAATTCCCAAAAAGTGCTGGTATTTCTCTCTTCCCAAAAGATGATGTTACTTGGGGTAAAATAGTCCAATAAGTTAATACCTTCCCTTCCGGCTTAAAACCAATGGTATTGTTAAACATTGCCATAATTTTATATTTCTTTTTTTTTAAATAATTTAAATTTTAAAGGGGGCTTGCGCCCCCTCTTTTTCAACTAAAGGATAAAATACTAACGATTGCTACTCATGGAGTCCACAATTCGCTGAGTCCTTTTATCAGCGCGTGAACTGTTTAAATCCATAACTGCCCAAATAACAGCTGGTAACCACCCAATTAAGGTGATTTGTAAAATCAGGCATACTATGCCTTTGCCAATACTTCCCCTAAAAAAGAAGGATAGGCATGGAAAAAAAATTGCTAATAGAATCATGGTTTTTGTGATTTAGTTATTATTAGTGGTTATTATTTTTTAGTAGTAAGATAATAATAGCTTGCAAAAAATGAAGTTATTACTCCAAAACTCCAGCCCATATATACAAATTGCTTTTTACGTTCCCATGCTCCTGCTTTATACCCTGCCATATAAGATGGATTGTTTTTTAAAGATAAGTCTGGTACTTTAAGATTCTCATCCTTTGGTGCAATAAAGTAAGTTGGTAAAAACACCGCCATTGATATCAATGGTGAACATGCCATAGAAGTACACATATTACCTACATAAGCCCCCGTTACATTATGGTTATTTATTCCCTGATAATAGCCCACTTTATAAGTAGTGCTATCTGCAACTTGCGCTTCTGCATTAAAGACGATGCTCATTAGTACAATGATGATAAGATTTTTCATTAGTTTAGTCTGGTTTTATTATTCTATATTGCGCAGCTAGATTTGGATTCTTCATTTTCCACTCAACCCATTTATCCATTTTGGTAGTTGATTTTTCTCCATTAGCTATTTCTTCAATCGTAATTTCATCCGTAAGTGATAACCCTAATTGTATCGTTATTTTTTCAAGTAGCATATTGGTTTTGTTCTGTAGCGTTATTCTTTCATTAATCTTCCAATACCACATCAAAATTTCACGACATGCAAAAAAAAGTAGAATCAGTACACCTAAGGTTATAATAAGTGGTAATATTGTTTGTTCCATTTTGTTATTGTACGGTTTAGGGGTTTTATTGGTTCTTAGCTAAGAATAACTAATTTTTATGATTCTGTAATCCTTCTTGTTTTGAAGATTCCTTTTTAGTTTCTTTTGGGTCTGCCAATCTCATTTCATCAGCATTTCTAATTACTTGGAAGTTTTCATGATTCACTCTAACCGCTTTTACCTCCCAATCAAAATCATAATTCCCATCACCTTTAAAAAGTTCTGACACTTCAAAATTTTCTGCATTTTTATTTGTTACAGCAAGCCCCTTTGAATCTACCGAATTGGGAGTTAGAATAACTGTATATTTATTATTACCTTTTACTAGAACAAAATGTTCAGGGAAAGTAATTATTGCTTTTCCATCCTTTAAAGATGCCGTACCTCGAATATAAGCAGCGGCTTCTGGTCCTTCTACGCAAGCGTACCAAATTTCTTTACTATTATCCTTTGGGTGTGTCATTCTAAAACTCTTTGTATCACCCCAAATAATACCATCCCCATATTTATCAACATACAACCCTGCCTTTTCAGTACTTGATGAATTACAAACAGAAAATCCTCCATTAGTTGGGTAATATATTAAATGGGACATTTTAGTTAGCCTGCTACCTGTATAGCTATAATTCCACACACCACCTCCATCCCAAGGGTCAATTGGTCCCATTTCAACTATTTTAGTTCCAGTTGAATCATATAATTTTATTTGTCCTTCATTGGCAGTTGTATTCCACATTGTAATTGTGTTTAACTTTATCTTACTGTAAATTTGGAATTTACCACCATCATAATCCCCTCCAAGAAATGACATACTGCTTCCTTTATTACTATAATTTAGTAGACTACCGCCATAAGAATCACCGCCTAACACTGAAGTCCAACTGTGTGTTACTGGACTAGAAAGATATACACTTCCGCTATAATACCCAGTATATAAATCTATACTATGATAACCATCAGTATCATTAACATATAAATCAGTATAGCTTTTACTGTGGTATATTTCAATTCTTTTATTTTTAAGAGAGTCTTTAGTATATAAATAATTTGTCCCAGCCTTCCAATATGAGGGAGAACTACTTGAAATAGTAAAATTGGGATACTTTCCTGATATCTGAGTATTACTGCCCGCTGTTAGAGTTACAATCTTATCCTGAGCTATATTAACAATAGAATCATTACGTATAATAATACCTGAACCACTTTTTAGACTACTGCCACTATTACCTGACTTTTCTGAGTAAAGCGCATATGGCACGGACAAAAATTTAGAAATGCCAACATTCGTATAATTATTCCCACCACTTGCATCCATATCTACCTTTAAATACTTAGCCCCTTTGCCCCAATTTATTCCAGAAAAAGTTCCTGATAAAACAGTACCTAAGCCTATATTTAAGGTGAACAACCCAAATTGATTTGTGGAGGTAGAGTGGCGTTCAATATAGGATGAGCTTCCATTTGCTGAATCCTCAATAATATAAATGATTATTTTAATAGATTGATTAGCCAAAATCTTTCCCGAATTATCACGCGCTACAGCCTGATAATTTATACTTTGTGGTGATTGTGAAAATCCTACTATTGTGTACAATGATAGGATAATTAAGAGTAATGTCTTTTTCATGCTTAGATTTTGTTTATTTTAAAAGTGTAATTGGTTGTTTTGTTTTCGTTGTAGAGCCTAACAAAATAAATCCCCTTACTGAATGTAGAAAGTAAGATTTGTTCTGAAAAATTTGAAGTGTAAATCAACCTGCCCAAAGCATCAATAATCTCTATCTTTTTTATATCTACCTTGTCAGTTTTGATGTTTAGATAATCAATAACAGGATTAGGATAATAGTTAATACTTCCTAAAGTAATAACGTTATTAACGCCAGTTACAGTAGTAGTATCATTTGGTTGCAAAAAACCTTGAGTAAGGATATTTGATGAATTACTAACAGTAGTAATTACCACCTCACCTACTGAGTATTCAAGTGTTTGATAAATTCCACCAGTGGAATTTATAACCTGATTACTTAGTGATTGCGCGTTACCTTTTATAAAGGCAAATAACAAGAAAACAAGAACAATGTTTTTCATTTTGTTATGTTTATTTGGTTAATCCTATTTAGATTTTAAATGTATTTCAGTTTTAGATGATGAGCCTTGTTCCGTATACCAAAATTCTGAATTTGTAAGCCTTAATATACTCATTTTAATGGCTAGTGAGGAGTTTTCAAAAGTAATAAAAACAGATTTAGCGTCATCAGAAAATTCCCAATGATACCTTTCTGTTGATTTTCCTGGGTTTGTAATTACACTACTGTTATCTTTTTTAAACTCCCAAACATTATCCAAATCATCCTGACTTAATGTTTTCTCTTTGCTATCCTCAATTATTTTTGCCCAAACCCATTCCCCAACTAACCTATCAGTTTTAGTACGAAAACTGATAGTAGGTCCTTCTTCATATTTCTTGCATGAATTAAGTGTGAAAGCAACCAAGAAAATTAGTATTAGTTTATTTTTCATTTCTATTTGTGTTAGTCCTTCTTTTATGCATAAACCTCGTCCATGCTTTGGACGAGGTTTATTGCTTTTTCATTCCTTCACTCTACACCAACTTCACCCCCACCTCATTATTCACCCCTCTTTTCACATCCACAATCACATCTTTAGAGGTTCTGCCTACGCAAGCCACCGTAAAATGGAACTTACCTGGTTTATGTTTTTCAATGGTAATCACCCCATCCATATTAGCATGATAAACCTTACCATTACTAATATCCAATGCCGTGGCATTCTCCAAA
>JAPLCZ010000288.1 GCA_026391915.1 Bacteroidota bacterium
GTGGTGGAAACCTCTTTATCATCCCCCTCCAGGACGGATGACATTGCAGATGCTGTTGATTATGCTGCTATAAATACTATTGTAAGGGAGGTTTTTACCCATGAGCATAAACTCTTAGAAACAACAGCCAGAGCCATTGCAGAAGCTATTAATACCAAATGCAAAGGCGCAAAAGAGGTAAGAGTATCCATCAAAAAAATGAAGCCTCTTGGGTTAGGCGCGGTAGGTTACTCAATAGTTGAGTTTGTATTGCCAGAGGATTTGTGAAATTTAGACGTTCCACTTTTTTAAAAAGTGAAGAGCTTGGCTTATTTTCCTAAATCCATATCTTTGCCTTATGGTATTTATGTAAAGTATACCCCGCAAAAGCATGAAACAAAACAACTCTCTGGATAAAATTAGTATATGTTAAGCATTGAAAAAGGCTATAATATTATGTGTTGCAAACGCATGTTTAAAACATCCTAATTACAAATGAGAAGGATTGGGGAGATTTTTTTTGCAGAGAAACGGATTCTTATTTTTTTCTTCTTTTTGTTATTAATTATTTCAAATGGTTACTCACAGAAATGGGTTGAATTAGGTCAGAATGAGAATTCGCTTAATGCAAATCATGTTATCAATACTTTATGTAAAGACATTTATGGAAATATCTATGCGGCCGGAAGATTCACTAATAAAATTGGAAATTTTTATGTTGCAAAATGGGATGGAGTTAAATGGATAGAATTAGATAAGTTGGATAGCACAATTGGTAAATTTGGTGAAATAATATCCATCTGCCCTGATACGAAGGGGAATATTTACGCAGTTGGTAATTTTAGAAACTCAATGGGAAACCCCTATGTATCAAAATGGGATGGAAGACAGTGGAAAGAGTTAGCCCTTAATAATGTAACAACTTACTTAAATCTTAATATAGGTTCTATTTGTTCAGACCCAATTGGAAATATTTATGCAGCTGGTTACTTTGGTAAAAGTGATTATAAAACTTTAATTATGTGGGATGGAAATAAATGGAATTCGTTAGGAAATGATTCTGATATTAATAAACCTAAGGGGTTTGGGCAATCTGTATGTTCAGACCATTTAGGAAATATCTATGTTGCCATATATGATACTAGTTTCACTAATAGAAATTATGTTGCTAAATGGGATGGAAGTAAGTGGGGTAAATTAAAAGGAGATTCCTTGTTAGGTGCGTTTAGATTTCTTTATACTATTTGTTCAGATGGTGATGGGAATATTTATACATCAGGAGTATTTAACAATAAAGACAATAATATGTATGCAGCAAAGTGGGATGGAAAAAAATGGACTGAATTAAAAAATGATAGCAGTCAACTTTATTATATTTATTCTATAAATTCTCTATGCAGTGATAAGACAGGAAGTCTTTATGCCGGTGGTCAGTTATACAGATATAACTCTCATGGAACTGGGGCGTATGTACTAAAACGGAAGGATAATAGTTGGTCTCAACTTGAAAGAATTCCCTCTGTATTTAATGCGGGTAATGCTTATTCAATTATTTCAGATGAAATAGGAAACCTATATGCCGCAGGAAATTCTCTTAATAATTCTAAAAACTGGTACGTTGCCAAATGGTGTATAGATACTTGTGAACTACAAACAAAGCATATAAATGAATTCAGGATATTTCCGAATCCTACATCTGATTTTCTAATTATGCAAACCCCCAAAGAGTATGCTAATAATGCTTATACGATTTACAGTTTCTCTGGAAAACTTCTAGAACAGGGAATTATAAATTCGGAGGAGATTAAGATTAATGTGAGAAATTATTCACAAGGGGTATATATGATTTTACTTCAAAATGGGAAGAGGCAAATGTTTGAAATCATAAAAATGAATTAATCCCCCCAATCGTCCCCCCAATCGTCCTCGTTTGCAACGAGGATGTTTTAAACATGCGTTTGTAACGTATAAAACTATAGACTTTTCCGTTTTTTAGTTTGCCGCAACAACAATAAGTAATCTCGCATCCGCATTTAGAAAACTCCCACCAACATTTAGAAAGTTCGCTTCCCAATTTAGAAAACTCGCATCATGATTTAGAAAACTCTGACAAATGTTTAGGAAACTCGCATCATGTTTTAGAAAGTTTGCATCCGCATTTAGAAAGTAGGCATCATGTTTTAGAAAACTCGCGTCCTCATTTAGAAAGTAGGCATCATGTTTTAGAAAGTTCTGACAAATGTTTAGAAAACTCCAAACATAACTGCCAAAATTTCCGACCCGATTCCCCTAATCAGACGTTCCTCCTTTACAAAAAGAGGAACGCAGTTCACCCATTTTCAAATTAACTCATTTTCAAATTTTCAAATTGTCCCCCTACCCCTTACCTTTGCCATACCAAAAAGGGTCGCGTGGCCGAGTGGCTAGGCACAGGTCTGCAAAACCTTCTACTGCGGTTCGAATCCGCACGCGACCTCTCTTTAATCCCTCCTAATCTCACTTCATGAAAAATATTTTCACACTTCTGCTAATGGCTACCTTGGCTCTTAATGCCTGCACAAAAGATGATACCACAGAGCCAGTAAAACTTGTGGTGAATGTGCAAGATGCAACCAACAAAAATATAAGTGGGGTTACAGTGAGCATTTATAATGATATGGCATCCTACACCAGCCATAGCAATCCTAAGCAAACCGTCACCACTGGTACCGATGGCAATGCAGAATTCAATAGCCTTGCTGCACAGGTTTATTATGTGTATGCTACCAAAGGCGCTACTAATAATGACCATTTTGCATCTAAAACTACAACCCTCACCAATGGTAGCAATTTCTTTTTTACTCAGTTAGATTAAGATAGATATTTTGCCACAATAGGCAGCCGCCTGCCCACACCAAATGCCTTCTCTGATACCCTTAAAATAGGTGGCGCCTGAAACCTTTTGTACTCTGATTGGTTCACCAATTTCAATACCCGCAACACTAACTTTTCTTCGTATCCTTTGGCTATAATCTCTATGGGTGAAAGGCGTTTTTCTATGTACAAAAACAGGATGGTATCCAGCACGGCATAGGGTGGCAGGGAGTCGGTGTCTTTTTGGTCAGGGCGCAATTCAGCAGAGGGTTCTTTGGCAAAAATATTCTCAGGGATTACATCACCCATCACCTTATTTACTTGCCTTGCCAGCTCATAAACTTCGGTTTTATAAATATCACCCAAC
>JAPLCZ010000225.1 GCA_026391915.1 Bacteroidota bacterium
GTATCACGATAAAAGAAGTGATTATACACCGCCTGCATGATGGCGTTTTTTACTCTGTAGTAGTTTGCGAGTTGGATGGCCATACCGAAGAAATTGATGCCCGCACCTCAGATGCTATTGCCCTTGCCATCCGTTTTAAATCCCCTATTTATACTTACGAATCCATCATGAAAGAAGCAGGGATTGTGTTCTCAGAAACTGAAGGCGAAGCACCCTCCCCTGCTGAAGAAGCTGTGCCCTCAGCCTCACAAAACCCCATCAAAAAGAACCGCCCCAAAGGCGACCTTACCCAGTTCAGCAATGTGGAATTGGATGCCATGCTTACCGAAGCATTAGAAAATGAAGACTATGTTTTCGCCGCCAAAATCCGTGACGAAATGCATAAGAGGGAAGAGGGGATATAGTTTTAATAACAGGGCTTCACCCAGTGTTAATATATTGCGCCCTTTCAGGGCTTCATCTTTACTTCCGCCAAACCTGCACCCCCGCATACTCCACAGTTTCTATAGTTGAAAAATAGAAGGCGGCACTTTCATAATATTTTGTTGAAGTATTTGAGTAGGTAATTCCTAACTTTGACCTCATTACAATCTCATCTGCCTCTTTGTAGCCAAGTTTTTTAGCATCTTCTCTGTAAACTTCTAAATCATCTTTTGTGCTAAACTGTATCCCCACTACAGGCTTTTCTTTTTGTGCAAAAAACAATATGGAATGCATTGTTTTAGGGTCACCTTTTTTTTCTTGTTCTAAATATATAAAAGTAGATAATCCCGTTGTGGTGTCATCAACCTTTTGATTATACTTATACCCCAACTTCGTCACCTCTTTATCAAACACAATCTGAGAAGTATTGGAAGCAAATTTTTCCAGTTTGGATATAGGGATTAAATTGGGTGATGGCTTTTTGGAAGTGCAGGAAAAAAGGATGATAACTAAGGAAAAGGGTATGGCTTTTAACATATAACTATTATTTTTTCATCACCTCCTCCAACCTCCCAAACTCAAACAAATCCAACCATGAGTCATTAGAAAGATTAATAATTTTAGCATTGGGGTAATGCGCTGCCATAGCATCCTTATACTTTTGGTATTGCACAAATACATTAAGCGTGTTATGCATAGAGTCTAAGATATTCCCCTGCCATGCCTCCCCGTTAGAGGCATTTTTTCTTGGGTCTTTTTCTCCATCAAAAAAGTGTTGTATCTGCTTTTTAAAATCACGCAAAACTGTATGGTCACAGCCCAACAAATAAATCTTTTCGTATCCCATATAAAGCAGAACCGGCAGTATCATCAGCGGCCCCGTTTGCGGCCCAAGGATGGGTTTGCATATATCCACCCTGCCTACAGAAACATGTGGGCTCATGTGCAGATAAAACTTTTTTCTTTTTTTGAAAACCCCCCTGCCTGCAATCTCCGCTGCATCCGTATCTCCTAAAAACATTTGCGTATTGGGTGGCAAAATTTCATCTGCCTGCTGCATCCATCCATAGAAATTATCTTTCTCTAAAGGTGGGTGGTAAGGCGCAAAAAAATGAAACTTAGGATTGATAGTTTGTAAATCTTTATGCAGGAAAAAATTGCTAAGGGTAAAACAATCTTCTCCTTTTAGCACAGATAAATCCTGAGTTTTTATACTAGGTCCGGTAGCAATTAAAAAAGCTCTTTTGCCTTTGCCCGTATTCTTTAAAGTAGCATTAGGTTGCAGTAATTTAGCATTAGCTTTCAAACTAAAATCAAGGCTGTCTTTTGCTGCCAACAAAGAGTTGTATAGAAAAGGAGGAAGTAGATTTTTGAATTTGCTTTTCTTCTTCATTCTCTATTTTTTTGCCTGCAATGCAATGTACGGTGAAAACAATCTCCCACCAAAAGGCAACACTCTTAAAACAAGATTTACCAGTTTAATAAACTTACGGATTATAGCATTCATGGCACCATGTTTTGCCTCCAACCATACCATAGGTTTGCCGTAATAAAATGCGTTGGTTTCCTTAAGCCCAAGCTCTTTTGCAATGTTAGAAATCAGATTTACATCCATGCTTTTAATGTTATGCACTTTATAATTCTCT
>JAPLCZ010000067.1 GCA_026391915.1 Bacteroidota bacterium
GTCCGCCCCCCTTAAAATATTTTTTTGCCATTTCATTAGCCGGGAAACTGCCCTTGCTGCGGATAGAAAGTTTCACTTCTTTATCTCTGTCAACAATTACTGCGGAGAGGATTACAGAATCCAAACCCATAGGGAAGTTTACCAACCCTTCGGTGTCACCGGTTTGGATATTATATTTTCTTATTTCCTCTTTGGTGATGCTGATATATGCCGCCCTAAACTCTGGCAATACCACCAATTTATCCTTCATGCATAAGCCAAAAAAGCGCAGCCGATTTTCAGTCATGCTATCAAAAACCTTTTGATGAATATCAGTATGGTCAATTCCTGCTTCCATTAATCTTGCGGTAATGCGATGCACTTTTGCAGTAACATTAGAAAATTTAAAAGAGCCCGAATCCGTAATCAAACCTGTATAAAGGCAACTGGCAATATTGCGGTCAATCAAATCCACATCATCATTCATTTCAATAAAATCATAAATCAATTCTGCTGTGGCGCAGGCGTATGGATTCCACATTCCGTAGTCCTCAAAACCTTCCGGCTCAAGGTGGTGGTCAATCATTATCTTTGGAGTAGTGGTTTTTCTAATTTCATCCCCCATGGATTCCACGCGGCTAAGGGCATTAAAATCCAAACAAAAAATTAGGTCAGCCTCAGCTAAATATTTTCTTGATTTTTCCTTTCCTCATCCCAAATAATTACAGAATCATTCCCCGGCATCCAATGCAAAAAAGTGGGGTAATCAGTAGGGGCTACAACAATTGGTTCATGCCCTTTTTTCAATAAATAAAAATACAACCCAAGGCTGGAGCCCAAAGCATCACCATCAGGTTTGCGGTGCGTGGTAATGAAAATTTTCTTAGGCGATGAAAGTAAATCTTTGAGAATGGCAGGCGTTAGCATCGGCATATTTTTGGGCAAAGATAAAAGGCAGAGGTTTCTGTTTTATCCCTTTTCGGAGGTTGCATTAAATTTACATAGTCTGTTTAAAATTGCTTTTCAAAATAAATAAAGTTTTATCTTCGTGTGGTTATTCAAAAAACAAAACACACTTCAAAATGAAACACTTCAACCAAAAACTCAAAAACTTATTAGCACTTGCCTTGCTTTTATTTGCCGCCACCGCCCAGGCAGCACCCATGAATGGCACTTACACCATTGACCCCTCCGGCTCTGGCAGTAAAAATTTTACAACCATTAAAGCGGCTGTAAAACAACTAACAGATAGCGGCGTAAATGGAGCCGTTATTTTTAGCATTGCCAATGGAACTTACACAGAGCAGGTATCTATTAAAGGGTTTTCAGGTGCTTCTGCTTCTAACCTTGTTACTTTTACTTCTGCAAGTGGAGATAGCAGTAAAGTTATTCTTACTTCTGCCTCTGGCACATCAACCACTACTAATAATTTTACGCTTGAATTCAATACCTGTGATTATGTCACTTTTAGTAAAATAACCATTCGCAGAACAGGTACTGGCGCTGGTGGCAATGTGGTAAATTATAAAGGAGGCGCTTCTCATACAACCATCACCAATTGCAGGTTGATTGGGATATTAGGCACAAAAGGAGTTGACCAATCTGTTTTATTTTCAAGTGCCATTTCTGGCTCAGATGATTCCTTTACCACTGTTAAAAATTGCCTAATAAAATATGGCTATGCTGCTTTTCACTTAAACGGCAACACTACCTATTTTGAGCAAGGAGATTTGATTGAAGGGAATATTATTGACAGCGCTTATATGTATGCATTTTACGTAACATATTTGGAGGCACCACACTTTAAAGGGAATATTATTACCAATGTATATGGTACAAATTGCTATGGCATGTATATCACCTACTGCTATGAAGGTGTACAAATAACCCACAATAAATTCTTATTAACCAATTGCATGTATGGTATCTATTCTATGTATGGGTTAAGTGGTGCAAGCAGTACTTCTGATACCGCATTAGTAGCTAATAATTTTATCAGTATTACTAATACCACAACCGCATATTATGCTATTGTTTCTTACTATGGCAATTATCAAAATTTCTACAATAATAATATTTATGCTGCTGGTAAATCAACCACTGGAATTGTGCTGTATGGTGGTAGCCAAAACCTCCTTAACAATATTATTTTTTCTGAGAAATCATATTGTCTTTACGTCTACACTTCAGGAGGTGGTTTAGGCATTTCTGATTATAACGATTTTTATACAACATCAGGAAATGTAGGATATGATGCAAGTTCAGGAACTACCTATGCCACTCTATCTGATTGGCAAACAGGAACTAGCCTTGATGCAAGTAGTATCTCTGTAAATCCTAAATTTGTTTCAGGCACTGACCTTCATGAAAAAGCATATCAACTGAATGCAAAAGGAATTACTGCTTATGGAGTAATAGATGATATTGATGGAGATGCCCGTACTTCTAAATCTGATATTGGTGCTGATGAATTCAGCCCCCCTGCCAATGATGCAGGGGTTTTAGCCATTGATACTCCAGGTTCTAATTACTGTTCTTCAACAAGCCAATCTATTGTGGTAAGAGTAATAAATGGTGGTAATAATACCCTTTCTTCAGCTACTATTAATTGGTCAGTAAATGGTACTGCCCAAACTGCCTATAGTTGGACAGGCACATTGCTCACCGGAGCTTCTACTACAATAAAAATTGGAACCTATGCTTTTGGTTCTACCGGTACCTACAATCTTAAAGTTTATACAAGCTCACCAAATGGCACTACTGATGGAGACCCAACAAATGACACTGCATGGAAAAATAATTTTGGGATGGGTATGAATGGTTCCTACTCAATTGGCAGTAGCGGAACCTATACAACATTTACTGCTGCGGTTAAAGATTTGGTAGGTAAAGGACTTTGTGGCCCAGTTACTTTTAATGTTGCAAACGGAAAATATAATGAGCAAATTGTAATACCTGCTATCATGGGAAGTAGTGCTAAAAATACTGTCACTTTCCAATCCAATAGCCTTGATAGTACTAAGGTGAATTTATACTATCCTGCTACTACAAGTGCTGCTTCCAATTACACCGTAAAGTTTGATAATACTGCCAATATAATTTTCAGGAAAATGACACTTAGCAGGAGCACCGTTTCCACCAATTCTTTTGCAACAATTATTAATTTGGCGAACAATAATAATAATTTAATTTTTGAGAATAATATTATCAGAAGCATTGCATCATCAAGTGCAGCCTCATCACAATCCGCTATTTATTCTGATAACTTTTTGGACACATCAATTACCGTAAGAAATAGCAAAATAGTAAAGGGTGGTTATGGTTTATATTTATGGAATACAGGTTTTGGAAGTGCTTATTCTGCCTACCTAAATGTGAACAATAATTTGTTTGATAGTATTTACGCCTCAGCTGTTTACCTAAATTATTATGACAGTGTACATATCTCTGGAAATACAATAACAAACCTTAGCAGTACTTCATCAGCAGCAATCTATCTTTATTACTATTTATATGGAAATAACTACGTGGAGAGAAATAAAATTTATAATGTAAAATCCCAGTATGGCATCTACCTTTTTAATTTTACCACAGGTGGAGATTCAACATTAATATTTAACAACTTCATTACTCTATCAAACTCTATTGCGAATGGCATTTATATTTATACTTCAGGGCATTTAGCAGCTACCTTTTATAACTCTATAGTTATAACAAGCGGCGGAGGTGTAACCTCATATGCTACTAATTTTATTGCCTATTCAGGGGTGCATACTGTTTTCAATAACAACCTTATTAATTACGGAAAAGGGGTTGCTATTTATGGATATAGCGCAGGCTTTTCTAATAGTGATTTTAATAACCTATATAGCAAGGGTACATATGTGGGTATTTTTTATAATTCCTCTACAGGAACAACAACCAATTGCAAAGCACTTTCTGATTGGCAAACAGCCTCTGGTTTTGATGCCTCTAGCATCAGCAAAGACCCTGGATTTATTAGCAATAATGATTTACATCTCAAATCAAATACTGTAAAATTTGGTGTACCATATTGGATTAGTTATGATATTGATGGCAACCCAAGAAGTGGTGCAAAAACCTCCATTGGGGCACACGAATATCAACCCTTTGCACATGACCTCAGCCTCACTGCGGTGGTTAGTCCCGTTGCAAATTCTTGTGGTGATTCATTCACCAAAGCGGTTGTTTCCATCACTAATGATGGGTTAAACTCTGAGAAAAATTTTGATGTATATGTTAGCTTTGGTGGCGGTGCTTATCAAAAAGTTACTTACACTAACACGCTTGCTGCATTTGCTACTGATACCATCAGTTTTTCTAAACCTGTTAACACCTATGGTGGAGGAATAATTTCAGTGAAAGGTTATACTGATTTAAGTGGTGATATGTCAAGAAGTAATGATACTTTAGTAACTGGCATTCCCTACGTAGCAGCGCCTGGATTTCCTACAGTTTTCAATGGTTATAATTGCTCTACTGGCAAAGTAAAATTAGTTGCCAAGGGCAAAGGAAATTATTTAATTAATTGGTATAGCAGTAATAGTCCTTCGGCAACATCAATTGCAACTGGCGATACATTTACAACACCTTCTCTTTTTGGAAATTCTACCTACTATGCATCTGTAACAAACCTCAGAAACTACTCTGCTGCTACGAAAAAATTAACAGGAACTTCGGTTTATGATCAATCAAATGACGGGTTAATTTTTGATGCTCTAGAAAGTTTTTCATTGGATTCAATGACTATTTATCCTGCAGCTTCTGGCTGGATTTCTTTTGATATTAAAGACAATGGAGGTAACACCATTGGGTGGGATTCTTTCACTGTTTCTGTTAAAACAAAAGGGCAAGCTGTAAAGGTTGCATTAAATGACAGAGTAAATAAAACCAAAGGGTTCAAAATAAAGAAAGGAAAAGGATATAGTATCATCTATAACCCGGGTGGTGCAAGCCCGGACCTATTGCACCAAACTACTAAAGTTAATTTCCCATACAATAGTGCCGGATTGGTTTCTGTTACTACCTCAACCGATGCCACTTCTCCCACTACCAACTATTTTTATTTTTATGATTGGAAAGTTTCTTTACCAGGATGCGTGGGTTCAAAAGCACCTGTTAAGGCAATTGTAAATGCAAAAATTGCTGGCTCTGCAATAGGTCAGGGAACAGTATTTAATGGTACTTTTAATCTAGGAACTTTAGCCAAACCGGATTTTGTTTGTTCCGGTAATACTGTGAGCTACACTATCTCAGCACCTACAGGTTATAAAAATGCTGACTACCAAACAGACTGGATTATTAAAAATGTAACTATAAAAACAGGTTCTGGAACTGTGAGCAGTAAGGATACTTCCATCACCCTACCCGGTACTAATAATTACACAGTTAGCTTCTCTCCAAAATCATCTACACCTGATAGTCTTTATATTTTATCAGCAGATGTTACCAACCCTGATGGCACATGCCCGCAAACTTTAACCAGATATGTAAAAGTAAACTTAAACCCTATTTCTGCCTTTGGTACAACTTCACCATTGTGCGTTGGGCAAACCATGAGTTTTGTTGATTCAAGTGTGAGTAATTCTTCAACAACTTACGCTTGGGATTTTGGTGACCCAACTAGTTCTTCCAACACTGCTTCTATCCCTAATCCAAATCATACTTATGCAAAGGCAGGGAGCTATACAGTGGCGCTTAACCTTAGTAATCCTGGTGGCTGTAAAGACTCCGCAACAAGAAGTGTTCAGGTGTTTGATTATACCTCAGCAAAAATCAAAATCAGTTCAGTTGATACCATCAACCGCGAGGTACAGTTTACACCCGTTGATAGCACCGCTTCTAACGTAACTTATTCATGGAATTTTGGTGATGGAAATACAGATACTGCAAAGCAACCTTTCCATAAATATATCAATTTTACAAAGTATAAAATTACCCTAACTACAAATAACGCTGCTGGTTGTTCATCTACCGATTCTATATTTTTGGATTTAACTATTACGGGGCTTCAAAATAATTTTGCAGATGCTGTTCAAATGAACATTTCCCCTAATCCATTTAAGGAGAAAACAGACATTAGTTATTCGTTGAATTCTACTGCTAAAGTTTCCATTTCGGTTTATGATATTACCGGAAGAAAAGTAGCTACCATAGTGGATGCAAATCAGAATTCTGGCAACTATAATTTCAGTTTTGATGCTGAGAAAAATCATATCCCATCAGGTACTTATTTGGTAAAAATATCAGTGAATGATGTGGCAACCAATCGCCAAATTATCCGCTTGAGATAAATAAAATAAAGCACTCTTTTTAAAAGAGCATCCTATCAAATTTATAAGCCCGTGAGTTAAATCGCGGGCTTTTTTGTTGGTTAGATATTTGTCTTAGCTTTGTCACTAACTTTTTATTTTATTATATGAATTTTAAAAAAATAACCACCCTTGGGCTTTTTGTTGGTCTGTTTTTCCTCTTCTCTTCCTACCGTGAAGTTGATAAAAATCAAACCCTATTAAATGTGATGATTCAGGGATTAACATTCGGACATTTTCAACCGCAAGAAATCAATGATGAATTTTCTCATAAGGTATATGACCTCTTCTTAAAACGCATTGATTATAACAAACGTTTTCTCCTAAAAGAGGATATTGAAAAACTCAACCAATACCGCAATCAGTTGGATGAAGAAACCTCTCAGGGCAGTTATGAATTTTTCAATATTGCAGTAGAGATTTTAAAACAACGCATGGCCGAAGCCAAAGATTATTACACCACATCTCTCACCAATCCTTTTGATTTTACCAAAGATGAAACACTAGAATTGGAAGGTAAAAAAGCGCAGTTCCAATCAGACAAAGAGGCACTAAAAGATAAGTGGTATAAACAGGTAAAATATGAAACCATGCTTCGTGTGGCGGAGATGCAGCAAACACAAGAAAAGGCAATTGAGAAAAAGGATACTGCCTTTAAAGTGCGTACCTATGCACAGATAGAAGAGGATGCCCGAAAGAAAACTTTGAAGGCAAATGATGAGTGGTTTAAGCGCCTCCAAAAAATGGAAAATAACGAATGGAGAAATATTTATTTGAATGCTATTGCCAGCACTTATGACCCCCATACAGAATTTTTTCCACCAAAAGATAAGGAGAATTTTGATATACAAATGTCTGGTCAGTTTCAGGGAATTGGGGCGCAGCTGCAACAAAGGGACGGCATCATTAAAGTAGAGAATATTATCCCTGGTAGCGCCTCTTGGAGGCAAGGACAATTGAAAGCAGGAGACGTGATTTTAAAAGTTGCCCAAGCTAGTGCAGACCCTGTTGATGTATCTGATATGGCATTAGATAAAGCTGTTGAATTAATCCGTGGGAAGAAGGATACCGAAGTGCGCCTTACGGTGCGCAAAGTGGATGGCACTATCATCATCATCCCAATTATTAGAGATGTAGTTATTATTGAAGAAACTTATGCGCAATCCATGATTATTCAAAATAACGGGCACAAAACAGGATACATAAAACTCCCGCTTTTCTATGCAGATTTTAATAAAGAGGGCGGCAGACGTTGTGCGGAAGATGTACGCAAAGAAGTAGAAAAACTTAAAGAAGAAAAGGTGGAAGGAATCATCATTGACCTTAGAAATAATGGAGGTGGTTCACTACAAGATGTTGTAGAAATGGGCGGATTATTTATTGATAAAGGACCTATAGTGCAGGTAAAAGATAGGGTGAATTCTCCTCAGCTTTTACTGGACCACGACCCTGAAACAGTATATTCTGGTCCACTTGCAATAATGGTAAATAATAATAGTGCTTCTGCTTCTGAGATATTAGCAGCTGCCATGCAAGATTATAAGAGGGCAGTGATAATAGGCACCTCATCCACTTTTGGGAAAGGCACAGTTCAGAAGTTTATGGATTTAGATAATATCGTAAATCCTAGTTATGATGAAGTAAAACCTCTAGGGCAAGTGAAGCTAACAATTCAAAAGTTTTATAGAATAAATGGGGGGGCAACCCAATTGAAAGGAGTTATACCAGATGTAATTTTACCGGATGCCTATGCCTTGCTTGACCTAGGCGAAAAGGAACAAGATTACCCTATGAAATGGGATGAAATAAAACCAGCCAATTATACACCTTGGAGTAAATATAATATTGCGGCAATTTCAAGCAAAAGCAAAGAGAGGGTTAAGAAAAACGAATCTTTTGCTTTGGTAAATGAAGAAGCAAAAAGAGTAAAAACTGCCAGAGATAGAACTACCGTTTCCCTCAACTTAGAAAAGTATAAAGCAGAAGAAAAGAAACGAATTGAAGAGGGTAAAAAATTTGATAAACTAAGAACAGAAGTTAAAGGATTGGAGGTATTCCAACTAAAATCTGATGAGGCTTTAAATACCGATTCGGTGAAAGTAATCAGAACAAAAGAAATGATTAAAACATTAAAGAAAGACTTCAACCTTAATGAGGCACTGAATGTAATCGGGGATATGAGGTAATAATAAAACAGAAAATTATCACAGCCACAAGATTGCCACCTTGTGGCTGTTTTGTTATACAGAAATTAAGAAACCCTAAAGTCATAAATTTGCAAATCAGATTTCTTTAAATGGGCATTAAAAAAAATATTTTCCTTTTGTTTTTTATCACAGTCTCTACAGTTTTGTTGGGGCAATCTGCCGATTCGTTTAAGCTGAATGACGATGAAAAACTAAGCCCCGAGGAATACATTTCTATGTTTAAAAATCTTGCGGTAATAGAAATGAAAAGGGCAAAAGTCCCTGCAAGTATTACGCTGGCGCAAGGGCTTTTAGAATCAGGAAACGGGAATAGTTTCCTTGCACGTGTAGCCCAAAATCATTTCGGAATTAAATGTGGATTTGAATGGACGGGTAGGGTGGTGCATTTAGATGATGACTCAGCAGGGGAGTGTTTCCGTGCTTATGATTTGCCTGAGGAATCTTTCCAAGACCATTCAGCTTTTCTTCATAAAAACTCAAGGTATGATACCCTTTTTAAGCTTGACTCAATGGACTATAAAGTTTGGGCATATACTTTAAAATTTACAGGCTATGCCACCAACCCAAGGTATCCAATTCTTCTTATTAGTACCATTGAAAAATATGAACTTTACAGATATGACTCTTCAGCAGTAGAGCCTGAGTTTAAGGCGCTTTTCCCAACTATAGAAGTAGAAGCAAAGAAGGAAGAAAAACTGAAAAATCAATTTACCTACAATGGCATTCCAGCCTATGTAGTTAAAGAAGGTGAGACGGTTGAAAGCATTGCGAAATCTCTAGAGATAGATAGGCTGAATCTTAGAAAATTTAATGATTTAAATGATGGAGAACAACCCCTCACCAACACCATTCTTTATTTGAAACCCAAAGAGAAGGAAGGTAAAACGGATTTCTATTTTGTGAAGGAAGGAGAGGGGATGTATTATATTTCTCAGTTAAATTTTATAAGGCTAAAATATCTTTATAAAAAGAACCGAATGGAAGCAGGGCAAGAGCCCCTTGCCGGAGAGAAAATCTACTTAAAGGATAAGAACCCCAACACTCCTAAACTAATCCCAGAGGGTGGTTTTGGTCCGGTGAGAGCAGGTATAATATTTACTCAACTTAAGAAGCCTTTTGATGCGCTTGCTGTTAAAAATGAAGAACCAAAAATTACTAAAAAGGATAGTGTTGTTACTTCAAGTATTACTCCTAAAAAGCCCACTACCACTAATGAAAACGCGAGTTTAGAAGATATTGATACCTCGCTGGCAGGCAAAATAAAATCTTCTATTGAGAGTATTGATAAGCAACTTGAAGCCAATAAAAGCAACCATTTGGAAAATGAAAAGCCCAAGGACTCATTAACTGCAAATCTTAATTCTGACCTTGTCAAGGATACAACCCAAAAAATTACGTTGGATACAACAAAGGTTAAAGTTATCGCCCCTCCTGTCTTGAAGCCAAGAGTAGAGAAAGAACCTTCTATAAAAAAAGAGAAAAAGAAGGGAAAATCTGTGACCAAATCCAATCCAATTGTACAAAAAAAGGATTCAAATAATATAGTTGATAATATTCATGTAAATGATAGCCTGCCTATTAAAATAACTGTGGCCAAAAAACACATAGTTGCAAAAAACCAAACACTTTTTAGCATAAGCAAAATTTATAAGGTTAGTGTGGAAGACCTAAAAAAGTGGAACAACTTAAAAGAAAACTCTATTGAAAAGGGGCAGATTCTTTTTGTCTCAGAACCAACAATAAGGCAAGAGAGTATTAAAAGACAGAAAGATAATTCTGTTAGCCCAAAACCCCTCTATCATACTGTAGAGAAGGGGGAAACCCTTGGCTCAATTGCTCATAAATACAAAGTGAGCAAAGTGGATTTACGTGAGCTAAACAAACTCAATGATGATAAAGTTATCCTAGGGAAAAAGATAAGAATTCGTTAGCCTAATTCAGTTTATATAACTTGACTTCTTCTTGTTTTTGGTAACTACTTTTTTTTATTCTGTTGCTGCTGTTTGGCTTTATCCAAAGCATTAAAATAATTCATGAGTTGCTTGCCGGTTTCGTTTTTGGGGTCAATCTCAAGCAATTTAGTAGTGTAGGCTTTTGAGTTGACAAAGTCCTTTTTTTGGTAATAATAAAAAGCAAGATAACGGTAGGCTTCCGCCACATCATCTTTATATTTTGCATCTGTTCCAGCCTTCTCAATTAAGGTTTCGTAGAAGGGTTTTGCAAGACCTTTTTTACTGTCTGCATCCAATCCGGCATTTGCCCTACCCCGCCAAACGTAGGGTTTTACTTCATTGGGTACTTTGCGGGAAACAAAGGCAAACTCAGAATCTGCGGGCACATAATTCTTTTGGTTGTAATAGATTTTCCCAAGGGTAAAATGGTCGTTGGTTGGGCTTACGGTTTTATGAGAAAGCTTAAGCAACATATATTTTTCAGCGTCTTTATACTTTTTTAAATCATAATATTTGTCAGCCAAAGTGCCATAGAGTTCAACCTTTCCTGTGTCCATGTCCGATGCCTTGCGTAAGTTTTCTACTGCCAAAGAATCCTGCCCTGTTTTGTCATACATCCTCCCAAAATTTTCATAATCACTAGCAGTAATCTTCTTAGAATTAGCTACTCCAAAATAAGTTTTCATCAAGTCTAACGCCTTTTGATATTGCTTTAATTCAAGGTAAGCATAAGCAGCAATTTTAATAAGTTCAGGGCGTTTTGTTGTGTCCATCTTAGTGATGTTTTCATATTCATCCGCCACCCCTTGGTAGTTATTATTTACAAATAGGAATTTCGCATAGCGCACTCTTTCAGGGATGCTATTACCCACCAAATCAATATATTTTTTATAATTTTCTGCCGCCTCAGTGTATTTGCCGGCACGTGAATAAAGAGAGCCCAACTCTTTATAAGCTGGGGCAAATTGAGCATCCAATTGTATTGCTTTTTCGTAATTTGTTTTAGCGGCATCCGTATTTCTGGCGCGGTTGTAAAGTTCACCTTGGCGCATATATCCTTTTGGGTTTTTACCATCAATGGCTACCGCATCATCGTATCTTTTGGAGGCAGTTCCACCTTCATTTTTTGCGATATATGCATCACCTAAAGCTATGTTCACATCAAAATCTTTAGGGGCAATACTTAGTCCTTTTAGCAAGATTTCTAAAGCATACTCCACATTCATATGCCCCTCAACAAGGTTTGCCTCACCAATCGCTACCATCACTTTTTGGTCTTTACTATTAGGTATTTCTTTCAGTTCCATTCTGACTTTCCCCATTAATATTTTTACATCAACCCCTTTATTATTGGATATTAAAAGTGCTTTATTAAAATTGGTTTTCGCCTCATCTGTTTTACCATCTACCTGTTGAGTTAATCCTATCCCAACATAGTTTAAAGGCTCATTTGCGTTGGCTTCAATTCCTTGATTAAAGGCATATTTTGCAGAATCAAACTGCTCATTGGTTACATAAGTTTTGCCGAGGTAATACCAAGCTTTGGCATCCTTAGCATTAGCTTTTGTGAGTGCAACAAAAATGGCTTTTGCCTTTTCATTCAGTCCGCGGTCAGTGGCTTTTATTCCATCTTGCAGGCTTTGAGAAAATACAGTTGAGGCAATAAGAAAAAGGATGGCTATTGCAAATCCGGTTTTCTTTTGATAATGGCTTTTCATGATTTTATTATTTTGAATTTTGTTATTTATTATTGATAGGTTCTTGCCTCACATGCACCAATCTTGTGATGCTATTCACGGGCATTAAACACGCTTTTTGAATAATGGCTTGTCCACGTTCTCCTGCAACAAAAGAGGTAAAACCAGTGGCAAGTCCGTTTCTGCCTTCACTATTG
>JAPLCZ010000163.1 GCA_026391915.1 Bacteroidota bacterium
TTAGTCATTTCAGTTATATATTTATATGAATAATTCAAAGGATCTGAATAGCATGCCATAGTAGTCCTCTATACCAAATCTCCATAGGCTGGTATATTTACCACCGAATGAGGTGTTATCAGTATAGGAATTAGCAGAACCAATACATACATCAGTGAATGTAAATGACGCTTTAGGCGCAGTACCAAAAGAGATGTATTTAACAGCGGTATCAGTGCAACCGGTTGAAGAAGTAATAGTAAGTTTTACTTTATAAGTTGCAGAAGATGCATATTTATGAACTGGGTTTTTAGAAGTATCTGTTTTGGTATCCCCAAAATCCCATTTGCGTGAAGCAAATTTACCCACAGAATAAACAGAACTATCAGTGAAGGCAACCGTGTTGGTAGCGCAACTTGAAATATATCCAAAACCAGCTTTAGTACCGCCAATATTAGCAGTAACAGCCACACGGTTACTTGGGCAACCAGCATAATTTGATACCTGCCAGTTATAGAAGAAGTAATAATCAGTTCCTGTAATCGCATTATAAGGGCCTGTAATGGCAACTAAATTTCCACCATACATTGGATATTTAATTTTTGTAGCTGTCGTATTTCCTTTTAAGTAGGTAAATCCAACTGATCCTGTTGCTTCAATATAATATCCTGTTCCAGTAGTTATAGCGAATCCTAAGCCTGCCTTTGCTGGGCCATATGCTTTTGTTGGTTTTACAGGGACAGATTTTGAATAAATTAATGTTCCTCCATTATCATAAACATTTACAACCAATGTTCCTGATTTGTCTGGATAAACGGTTATGGTGTCTAGAATAAAATCATTTATGGCATCAAAGTATAATCCTCTTGTAAAATACGTGTGATTAACGGTAGCTCCGCCTGAACCTGTATTCGCAAGACCTGCATTTTTCCTTTTAGCATCAGCTTGCGCATAATAGGTGGTAGGAACAGAAATTGTTGGGGTTTTAAAGGTATCACCGGTTGCTAAAAGCTTTCCGCCAATGGCAGCGCTATACCAATAAATTGTATCCTTAGATGATGACACCTTCGCTGCTAATTTGTAGCTTCCGGGTGTACAGCTTATAACACCTTTTGATGACAAAACTGTTGATGGCACATTAAACAACACTGTAGTTCTAATAGTATCGTTTGTGCTATCAACATCTCCTTTAAGAGCTGTATATGCTTTTATGGTGTATGTTCCACCTGCAAAGGTATTTATAGTGGTTTTGAAACTATAAGCACTGTCTTTCCCCGCAGCAAGAGGTCCAGTTAAGGTACCTGATATTGGAGTACCTCCATTGATCACAACATAAACAGGAATATTGCTTTGAGATGCAGAGCCAAAATTTCCTACCTGAATGGTAACAACCGTGTTAGAATCTCCACAAGTTGTTCCATAAGGCGTAATGATTGAATCCACTCCAACATCGTTGGCAGGAGGGGTAAATTCATCAGCGCCAATATCAGGAGTTGATGGGTCTCTTGGGTCGTTATCAATATCTCTATGAATTCTTCCAATCACCTTAGCTCTTCCATTAAAGTTTCCTTTCTTGGTATGCAGATCATCAACGGCAAAGAATGATGGGTCAACAGACATACTGTTTTTATCAGTACCTGTTGTACTCTTCCATGTTGCTAAATCACTAATTGCACCTCCATTATATGAAGCAAAATTTCCTGTGCTATAAATGTCATTGTAATCAGATTTTGTAAATCCATTATATGTATAATGTGAGAATATTATTATAAACACTAATGTTACCTGGAGTACTTCCATTGTAGAAATAGGTTACATTTCCGGCATTAGTACATTGTACACTGTTAAATACAAAAGCTATATTATCTGAATAATAAAGTTGTGCTACGCCATAAAATGTATATTGCAGATTAGTAGTAATCATATTATTTGCAATAAAAATTGTATCACTATATCCTTGGGCGTTATATAAGTATAAACCAAAGTATTTATCAGCAGATATTTTATTCCCTGTAATCTGGCAGCCATTACTCCAATAGTAAGCCATTAAAGCATAGTAATTATAATCTCTTAGTACATTGTTTTTTAGACGAATACCGTCTTGATACCATAGATAATTTCCATAAGCACTACTATCCATTAAGTTACCCTGAATAAGAGTTCCTGTTTCCATTTGGCTTGATGATGGGCCAAACCAATAGAAGCCATAAGTGCCATGACGAATGATGCTATTATTGAAAGTATTAAATGAGTCATTATCTCCAGCCGAGTATACAACATAACTCATATATGCATATCCTGAAACCGGAACGCTTTGTAATACATCATTGGTAAAGGTATTAAATGAAGACCCTCCATCAACTACAACCACATTTCCGTAAGAATTTTTAGACCCTACGGATCTGCTTATGGTCATTTTCTCAAATTTAATAAAGCTTGAACCCTTTAAATAAACAACATAGTTTGCTGAGGAGCTTCCACTTGGGTAATCCAATACTACTTTTGAGCTATCTGCAGATTTAGATGTAAACGTTACTGTTTTAATTGTGGTGGTTCCTGGTACATGGTCAAGTACAATTTGTTCTGGATAAAAACCATCATCTACCACGATAGTTGTTGCGGCACACACACCCCTTGTGTTAAGATCTGTTGCTGCAGCGCTAAAGGTAGAATATATGCCTGAGCTTCCAATTGTTAGTGTGCCTGATAATCCTGTTTGAATTAATGAGCTTGCTGTATCGTTATCATGCACAACATCTGCTACACCATTTGGGCTGGTTGTATAAGAAACAATAGTGTATTTGGTTGCAGCAGAGAACGCATTACTGCCAAGTTTAACTAAAGCACTTCCGCCCACAGTCAATGAGCCGCTAAAAGTTACTGGGGTTTGTGTTGTACCATTAATTGTCCAGTTTACAGTACAACTCGTTAAATTGGCTGTACCGAAGTTAAATACTCTGGCATACACATCTCTTGTTCCTGCGCAAAATCCTAATAGAGGGCTATCAATGGTTAATACACCAGCATCATTGGCAACAGGGAAAATTTCATCTGCCCCAACATCTGGTTTTGAACCATTTCTTGTTTGACCATCTATATCTTTACTTACACCTATAGGCATTGCTTTGCCATTGAGGGCTACATTAAGTATATGTAGGTTTCTTTTATCCCTATATTTAGGGTCAATACTCATACTGTTTGCATCCATTGAATTATTGGTCTGTAAATCAGAAAGAGTAGTGCATGATGTACCATTCCACATGGCAACATAGGCACTTGTAGAGCCTACATAATAGTTATTATAGTCTTCATCTGTAATTGTAGAATTGGTAGAAACCAAAGCATAGCCACCTGCAATATTTACAAGGTTGTTGTTGTAAACCCTGTTTGATGTAACACTAGAGTAGTTTGCAAAATAAGCCGCAAAGCTACTTGAATTGCTATTATGAATGTTTACATTATTATGATAAAAATTAGCATAGTCACTATAGATAAAATAGAGGCCGTATCCATTTGTACCAGCCGCTACAGAAACAAAATTATTTGTTATATAAGCCGAATCCCCTGTTGTACCAAGTAAATAGTAACAGAAAAGACCATAGCCTCCATTGTCCAAAATAATTTTATTGTTGTTGATTTTACTGCTTCCATATATGTTATAAGAATAAGAATATAATCCTGCTCCATATTGGGTTTGTATTCCCTTTATTAGGTTGTTGCTAACCGAGAAATTTGCGTTATAGTAAAGCATGATTCCATAATACTGAACGCTATCAATAGTGTTGTATTCAAACACATTTCCTTTTTCATAGCCGCCATAAAAGTAGACGCCATAGTAACCATTGTATATAGCGTTATTTCTAAAGGTGTTGAAGCTGTCATCGTCCTGACCTGAGTAAATAACCATTGAATACGTACCATTTACTGAGTGAATTATAGAGTTGCTAACAGAGATATTATGGGTTCCACCTCTTACGTCTATCACATTACCATAGTTACCACTGCCAGAACGGGTGATTGTCATTTTATCAAAATAGATGTATGATGCGTTATTAAACTGTAAAGCATAATCTCCATAAGTACTGCTAACAGGCCAATCTAAGATAACTTTAGTGCTATCTCCTTTAGCCGATTTAAAAGTAATAGTATTTACTGGTCCAGCACCTGGGATACTTGGGATGCTAACAGTTTCAGAATACGTTGCATCATCAACATTAAATGTTGTGGCTGCACAAACTCCTTTACTTACAAGGTCAGCAACGGCTGCTGTAAATGTAGTATAATTACCCGTGCTGCCAATGGTGAAAGTTCCCTTCATACCATTAGTTGCAAAAATTGTTTTTGTTGTGTCGTTAGCCGGTACGCTGTCCGCTACCCCATTAGGTTTTGAGGTATAGGAAACAATATTAAATGTGCTTCCTGTAGCAAAGGTGTGGGCTCCTAAATTAAATTGTTGTTTGCCGCCAATAGAGATTCCTGTTGCACTGCTATAAGAATATGCTGTTTGCGCAACACCGTTAATTGTCCAGTTAATATCAAATTTCTTAAGTACGCTTGTTCCAAAATTGAATACAGTTACGTAAGTATTAATACTACCACCGCATGAACCATTACCAGGGCTATCAATACTTACAACACCCGCGTCATCCGCCTTTGGTGTAAACTCATCAGCACCAATATCTGGTTTTGCACCCCTTAGTTCTCCATCAATATCATCTTTTACACTTGGTACAGAGTTACCGGTATTATTAAGTTTTACATTACCTGTGTGTAGGTTTACTTTGCTTTTGTATAGGGGGTCAACTGAGTAGCTATTGGCATCTTGGCTAGAGGCTGATTGCCATGCCGCCAAATCTGCCACAGTACTATAGTTAAATTGCCCAAGGTTAGAGCCGGTTACATAAAAATTATTATAATCAGACCATGATGGGCTATATGCACTTATGGCATATCCACCACCCATATTCACAAAATTATTATTAATTACATTAAGTGTAGAGTTATTATAAAGATAAGCAGCATAACCACTGCTAGATTGCGTATAAATACTATTGTTATATATATTACCAAGGTTTAGGTAAAATGCCATTAAGCCATAACTGTATGTATTACCTATTACAGAAATCATATTGTTTGCAACAAGGCTACTATCTCCGCTTGATGCTTTGTAAGAATAAATATACACGCCATAATAGGCGCTAGAACTGTTTATATTAATTTTATTATGCGTTACTGTGATGTGATCTTGATAAATCAACATAAAACCACCTTCAAACGCGCCAGAAACCTGATTTCCAACGAATCTATTTCCCAGCTCACCACTAGTATTATAATCACCCAGCATATAAACGCTGTAAACCCCGTTCTCCATGGTGTTATTGATGAACCAGTTTGAGCTATCATCAGTGTATGGATATGTGCCAGAATAAACCACACAAGGGTAAGGATAAGAATAGCCACTAACCTTCATCCCAATCAGGCGATTATTAAGAAAGCGATTGCTATCAGCATTGCCATCTATCTGTATTACTTGACCATTTGCCACATCATGCCAAATGGTCATTTTCTTAAATGTGATAAAATCAGCACCATTTAAATAAACGGTATAACCGCCGGCAGTATCCTTCAATATTACTTTGCTGCTATCTCCCGAGGCAGATTCAAAAGTAATGTTGTGCGCTGCAGTTGCCCCAGTGATAGTATCAATCTGGATGGCTTCATCATAAGTACCGTTAGCTACTTTAAAAACTACTGCCCCTTTAACTCCGGGTCCGTTTGCCGTACCAGAGGTTCTTGTGGCAGTTAATAAATCCGCCACAGCATCGTTAAACGATACATAATTGGTGGCAGAAGCAGATTTTGTAGCATCAATGGTGTAAGTGCCGCTAAGCTGTGCCATAGCAGGCAAACATCCAAAGGCTACCATGGCAGCTATAAACAGTAGTTTGTAGCTTTTGATAGTTTGTGTAAAATTCTTTTTCATATTGTTTTGTTTACAGTTTTTGTATTTGAACTCCAAAGATATAATCTTTTGACGGATAACTAAGAAGAAGGTGGTTGATTTTTTATTTTTTGGCGTTGCCATAACAATAAAAATATCCCTTTTTTTGGTGGGGTATTTCCCCACCAATCGACCAAACACCAAGACTCCCTTTTGCTTTAAAATTTTTTCATTTCTGCTTCGGTAAGAACCCTTGCTACCAGAATTAATGGGATTTGATATCCCGCTTTTTCTTTGTTGGCTTTTCGTTTTTATGATGCCGATTTGTTCTATTGTATTTTTAGTCCTCTTTCCTACTATCCCTGTTTCGTTTCTTTTAAAATAGTTAATACTAATTCTAAAACCTATTTTCATTTTTTACTCCACTGATAAATTCTTTTCTAATACTGCCTTTGTTTTGATATTATCTTATCCTATATTTGCATTGCCTGATTTCATATTTTATTATCCTGATTAAATTTTCGACTTCATTAATTTCATTGTTACTTAGCTTGCTTTTATTTTTATTTTTCCTGATTAAGTATTTTATAGGTTTGTTTTTATTTTTACAATAAAAATTTAATCAGGCTAATAATTGTTTTAATCAGATATTTAGCCCTCTTATTTATATCCTCAGATTCATTATTTTTATAATACATCAAAAAAACTTATCTTTGAATCTATACTCTTAATTTTTATAATAGATTAAATTATCTTTAAAGAAATTTATTTTCGCCTCAACAAAAACTTTATATTTGCCGTCATAATTTAATTAATCCTCAATAAAACCGCCTCCACATGCTCAAAAGGCAATCTAACGTTTTTACAATGTTCCGTTTGATTCAATATCATCTGCAGGAAAGCGCGGCTATTATAAGCACCTATTTGCCTTTGCAATCAGCCTATAATGATTTCTTTGCTCTCTTTACAGCCATGGAAGTGGAGATGATGAACCAGAAAAATCCTAACCCCGGAATCAGACTTATGAAGATGAAAACCCGCCAAGACCTCACCACTTGGCTGGTGGATGCATGTGACCTTGCACATCCTTGGGCGCTGCTTAATCAGGACCCCACACTTGCTATGCTTACGGATGTGAGTAAGACAAAATTTAATGCACTGCGGGAAAGAGAATTTTCGGGGGTAATCTATGAATTGCACGACGCCCTGCTGGCGCGGATGCCGGGGCTGGAGAGTTGCGGAATTACACCGGCAGCTCTGGAAAATTTTCTTGCCAAGGCGGATGACTATAGCGCCCAAATGGTGCGCACCAAAGAGGCCATTAATCAGGGGAAAGATGCCACCGAAAAATTGAAACAACAATTTGTGGATGGGAGGAAATTATTAAAATCAAGGATGGATAAAGCGGTTACTTTTTTCAGAACCAGCCACCGAGATTTTTATGATATGTATTGGCAGCTGCGAAAGATAAAAGATGCGGGCAGCGAAACTCCAAAAATTGCAGGTATGGTAAAAAATAAAGACGGTCAACCTGTGAAAGGGCTTGTGGTAAGGATATCCGGAAGCAAGACACGGAAATCAATAACCACCGCGGGGGGTAGGTTTAAGTTTGTAAGGATAAAAGATGGTAAATATACTCTAAACTTCTTTGAGAATAAGAAACGCGTTGCCTCAGCAGTAGTAGAAACGGGGGTTTTCATAAACTTTGTGCTGGAGTAAGAAACTGTTTAAGGTTTCATGTTTAAAGTTTAAAGTTGGTAAAATAAGAATCTTTTTAATAAATTTAGATTCTTTTTTCTTATTTAAGGATTTATATTTTGTTGCACACAAACTAATAACATGGGGGGTGAAACTGATTACCTCTTCCCCCCTATCTTAAAGTGCACATCCGTAACCTCCCAATTAGCCTTAATGAGTATCTCCTCAGGACGGATATAAACGGTTTCGGGGTGCTGGTGGAGGGTGAGGTTGGCACCGTCGAAAACCCTATTAGGAAGCTTATCTATTATTGCCCTCAGGTAGTATTTACCTGGCTTTAAATATGGTATACTGACACCCCAGCTAGTAGAATCTCTTTTATCTATACTTACATATGTTTCATGTGAAACAACACCATTTTCCTTATTTACAAGTTGGAAAATGTATCCAACACCGCGAGATAACGAGTCAAAAACCAAACTGAGAGACCCATAATCAGCCTTATTTGGAGCATTGTTGAGTACGGTTGTACTGTCATTTTGCTTATTGTATATATTAGTTGCAGCACCCGAATCTAGAGTTATTGTATAAGTTTCCTCTAAATCATAATCCCATTTGAGACCCAGTAAAGTGCTTGCATTATCAATAAACTCAAATCCTCGTAGTTTGGTTCTTTTTGTCTTATCTTTAGTTATATAAATCTTACTAGTATCAATTGACTTTATTGGATTATTAAATCTTAGGATAGAGTTATATTGCGTTGGCTTATTGAATTGGTCTATTGAAATATCAGTACTTATAGCAACATTAAATGCCTTTAAAGACACCTTTTGAGGTATAAGGGTGGTATCCTTTTTCAAAAAACAATTGTAAAAACTAACCCTTTTTTCTAATGTATCCATATCGTCAATCCAATATATGGTAGAGTCTGGCCTTACATTATATTGTTTAAAATAAGTGAAATCTTCCTTTTCTTCATTGATATTTACAGTCACATCGTAGTAAAGCGCTAAATGCAATGCCATTATTCTTGGGGGATTAAAGACGACACTACTTATTAGCTTATCACCCCTACCCTCCTGCTTTGCCAGCACCATATCAGCCCTCTCTTTTGAGCTTTTAAGCACAGACTTAACGGGATAATCTATAAAGCCAAGGTCTTCGTTTGGAGTAAGGAGGTTGTCCTCATTATTGTCTTTAAAAGCCACTATTTTAAAGGTTTCAGGGCGCAGGTTTTCCATGGCATAATAGCCATCTGCATTGGTATAGGCATAGGTTAAGGGCTTCTTTTTATAGACAAAAGAGTCGGTAAAGCTATCAGGGTTATAGGCGCACACCTTTATACTTTTAAGAGGGAGGCCATCCAAAGCATTGGTTATAGTGCCAGTAATGGTTAAAGAATCAATAAACTCACCAGTAGAGAAAACGTATTGCATTTCTTTAAGTTCATTGCCTTCATTGGCATCTTTCACAGCACCATTAAACCGTATAGAATAGGTGGTTTTGGGCAGCAAATGGGTGTTCTTAAAGTCTACAACCACGGTTTTTCCCTTGCTTTTAGTCTCTGGAAACACATCAACGGGGGGGGTAATAAAGATGTTTTTGGCGGGATTATTTAACTCAATGTACTCATTAAACCTAAACTCAATCTTTGGAGAGGTGAAATTTACACTGCCATTTTCGGGGGTGGTCTTTAAGAGTTTGGGGGCTTGGGTATCTTTGGGGCCACCTGTGGGTGCCATAGGTATAGCACAAGAAAAGCCTATTAGCAGCAGGCAAATAACGATTATATAGTAAATAGGGGCTTTCAAAGTCATGGTTTATCTACCCAAATGCACCAACAAAATAGAAATATCCGCCGGCGAAACCCCCGAAATACGGGATGCCTGCCCAATGGTAACGGGTTTAATTTTATTAAACTTCTCCTTAGCCTCTTCAGATAAAGATTTAATGGTTCTGTAATCAAAAGCATCAGAGATTTTAATATCCTCTAAGCGTATAGATTTCTCTGCCATTTCCCTTTCCTTATTGATATAGCCGGAGTATTTAACCAGAATTTCCGCTTCTTCAAGCTCTTCTTTGGTGTAGTCAGTAGCCATATTTTGCAGGTTAGAGATTGACTTAACCATATCAAAAATGCCTATTTCTGGCCTGCTAAGTATGGCGGAATAATGCATTCTTTGGCTCAAAAGAGAGGAATCAAGCCCAGCTAAAAGGGCATTGAGTTCGTCTTTATCTCCAGTATTTTTAGTTAAATAAGAAATTATTTGGTTGACGTTGGCTGTCTTTTTATTCACTACATCATACCTTTCTTTGCTTGCTAAGCCCAACTCATAGGCTTTAGGGGTAAGCCTTTGGTCAGCGTTATCTTGCCTAAGCAAAATCCTGTATTCCGCCCTAGAAGTAAACATTCTGTAGGGTTCATCCGTACCTTTATTGATGAGGTCATCAATCAAAACTCCTATATAGGCCTCTGACCTGCTAAGCACAAAAGATTCTTTATTATTGATGCTTAAATGGGCATTTATACCTGCCATCAAGCCTTGGCAAGCGGCTTCTTCATAGCCTGTAGTGCCATTAATTTGCCCAGCAAAGTAGAGATTTTTAACCAGCTTAGTCTCTAAAGTTGTTGTTAATTGGGTAGGGGGGAAGTAATCATACTCAATGGCATAACCAGGGCGGAACATTTTTACCTTCTCCAGCCCGGGTATATTGGTTAAAGCTTTGTGTTGAACATCCTCCGGCAGGGAGGAAGAAAAGCCATTTACGTATATCTCAATAGTGTTTCTGCCCTCTGGCTCTATGAATAATTGGTGTTGGGTTTTGCCAGCAAAGCGTACCACTTTGTCCTCAATAGAGGGGCAATACCGAGGGCCTAAACCCTGAATCCTTCCATTATACATAGGTGATTTATCAAAACCCGTCTTCAAAATATCATGCACAACCTGATTTGTATAAGTAATGTAGCAGCTAAGCTGCTTTTCTACAGCCTTTGTTTCATCAGAAAAAGAGAATTTACAAGGGTCTTCATCTCCCATTTGTTCTTCCATTTTAGAGTAATCAAGGCTTCTACCGTCTAGTCTTGGAGGCGTTCCGGTCTTCATTCTGCCCGCCTCAAAACCCAATTGTATTAATTGCTCAGTGATACCCGTAGCTGATTTCTCACCCATTCTTCCGCCACCAAACTGCTTTTCACCTATATGAATGATACCATTAAGGAAAGTCCCGTTGGTCAAAACCACGGATTTGCTTCTTATCCTTAATCCCATTTGAGTAATTACTCCTTTGGCAGAACCATCCTCTATAATTAGGCATCCAATCATTTCTTGCCAAAAATCAAGATTAGGGGTTTGCTCAAGGGCTAATCTCCACTCTTCCGCAAACCTTGCTCTGTCATTTTGAGTTCTGGGGCTCCACATGGCAGGGCCTTTACTTCGGTTTAGCATCCGAAACTGTATAGTGCTTTTATCAGAAATAATTCCTGAATAACCGCCCAAAGCATCTATTTCTCTAACTATTTGCCCTTTTGCAATGCCACCCATGGCAGGATTGCAGCTCATTTGGCCAATAGTTCCCATATTCATGGTTACTAATAAAACCTTTGAGCCCATGTTGGCAGCGGCGGCGGCGGCTTCGCAACCCGCATGTCCGGCACCAACTACTATTACATCATATTCAGGAAAGATAGACATTGGATAAAGTGTTAGTAAGTTTCACGTGAAACAAGATTTTTTAGGTAATAGTTTTCCTTAGCTGTCATTTCTTTCTTTTCTTCAGGATTTTTATCCTTATGTCCGGATAGGTGAAGACACCCATGAATAATTAGTCTTGAGAGTTCATCATAATAATCAACTTTATATTTCACTGAATTCTCTTTTGCCATTTCCCAGCTAATATAAATTTCTCCTTCTTTTTTCTTGGGTTCATTTCCTAAATCAAAAGTAATAATGTCAGTATAGTAATCATGGTTGAGATGATTTTTATTTATCTCAAGAATTTCAGCATTAGTAATGAAAATAATATTGAGAGATTTAAGGATGAGTTTGTGGTCAGCAAATATTTCTTTGATGATGGGTTTGGTTAAACCAACAGTTTTTAAAACAACATCACTCCCTTCTTTAAAAAACTTTATCATTTGGCTTGCAAAGTTAATTCTTAGTATTGTTCTAATCTATTAAATGAACCAACCCGTGAAGAAAGTATTCATTTTTATCATAGCCATAATATCTTAGCATATAAAGATATACACCTTGCTCTTGTCTCTTGCCAGTATTATCTTTTCCGTCCCAACCTTCGTAGATTTTGTTAGTGCTAAAAATTCTCTCCCCCCATCTACTATAGATTTCCAGCGTGCCAGATGTGGTATCTATATAAAGATATTTTGGTTTGAAAACAGACGTAAAGCCATTGGTAATAAAAGCATTAGGGGCAAGAAGCTTTGGTGCACCAATACAGCAAGAGTAGGAAGAAATTACAGAAGGAAGACTCAGGGTATCATTATCATTCTTGGTAGCTTCAATCCTATAGCACACACCATCATTTTTAAAATCAATTGTTGTATCAGTATCCAAATAGTTTGTGGCTGTAGGAGAGGTTTCCAAAATTCTTTGCCATGCGTTAGTATCCCCCGGGAAAATGCTTCGGTAAACAGCATAACTTTTTATACCTCCTCTAATACCCATATAAGAATTCCAGTTAACTTCATTTTCTTTGTTTTTATTAATGATACATTTGGTAACGATAATAGAAGTAATTGCACTGCTGCAGACAGGATTATCACAATCATCATATCCAACTATTCTGTAGTAATAGACCTTGCTTTTATCAATACCCGATTTTGTGTATGAATATTTATTGACAGAATTTATTAACATGACCTTGGCAATTTCTTTTAGTTTGTTGGAATCCGTAGCTGCCTCAATTTTTACATATTTAACTATTGATGGGTTTGAAACATAATAACTAATAATGTGTGCATCAGAATGGTTATTGAACGAAACACCTGTTATATTACAGCTTAATCCTAGATTTATACTCAGTGGTATGGTAACTTCATTTGAGGCGGATTTTATTCCCCCTCCTGAAGAAATTGCTTTGACTTTAAAATTATAGTTTCCTGTTTGTACCATTTTAATTGCAGCAATAGTTGTAGCTCCATCAACCTTATTTTTATACTTAAATACTCCTCCTGGTTCCTGAACAAATATTTCGTAAAAGGCTGGTGTCCATCCCTTATAAGTACTCCATGATAAATAAGCTTCTCTCTTGCAAACATCAAATGTTCTATCTAAGAAAATGGTTGTGTGAGCCTCGCTAATCTCAGAAACATTATTACAACTATCCAATGCCGCAATGGTAAGAGAGACCGCCTTTTTTGTTGGGTCTTTTACAAGAGTTTTATCATAAAAATATGTGCTGTCCACCCCTTTTACTGTGTCAAAAGGGTGGATACCTGAAGCGTCTTCATAGTAGATAATATAGGCTTTGAAGTCAGTAGCTTTATTCTTTTGCCAACCCAAAATTGTTTTACCCCCAACAACACTTATTGAGTCAATTACAATTTTTGCCGGAGGAGAAATATCAATTCCAAGAGGGGATGACCGCATGGTTTTAATTGTACCGCAATCCACCTGATACTCTATAGAATAAGAACCCGTTTTCCAAGTATTGTATGCAGATTTATGAAGGTATTCTACCCCTTTCTTAAAGCTATCAATCCTCTGAAATGGAGAGCCCGGGTTCGGTTTCCCAAGCAATACTATTTTTTTAATTCCATTACAAGAATCAAAGTTCTGGCTCCATGAAATTGTTATATTAACGCCATCTGTGCATACCCTTTTTATTATAGGTAAACCTTGCGCAAAACTATATTCTCCGCACATAGAAAAAAGAAGGAAGAATAAGCCGAATTTTGTTCCTCTAATTTTTATAATATGGAAAAGAAAAAGCAGGCAGTTGTTCATTCAGAAAACACTAACGTAAATAATGATGATATTAGGTTAAACAAATATATATCAAATTCGGGGATTTGTTCGCGCCGTGATGCAGATATTCTTATTAGAAATGGCAAAGTTACGGTTAATGGGCAGCCCGCTATTGAATTAGGGCAAAAAGTAAAACGTGGTGATATAGTAACCGTAAATGGGAAGAAAATCAATATCACCAAACATGTTTATGTTTTATTGAACAAACCAAAAGATTACATCACCACTACCAGTGATGAACAAAACAGAAAAACTGTACTTGATTTGGTGAAAGCTGCAACTAAAGAAAGAATTTATCCTGTGGGTAGATTGGATAGGAATACAACAGGTGTTCTTCTACTCACCAATGATGGAGACCTAACAAAAATACTCACACATCCATCCTCTAATATAGAGAAGATTTATGCAGTAACTTTAAATAAACCTGTGCTTGCTGATGACCTTGTAAAACTTCTTTCAGGAATTGAATTAGAAGATGGTATTTCTACGTTTGGTGAGGTGGCTTACACAGACCCTAAAAATAAAGCAGAGGTAGGGGTTAAGATTCATTCCGGGAAAAATAGAATCATAAGAAGAATGTTTGAAGCACTAGGATATGATGTAGAAAAACTGGATAGAGTGGTGTTTGCTAACCTAACAAAAAAGGATTTACCTCGTGGAAAATGGAGGGTTTTAAATGATAAGGAAGTGGATTACTTAAACAAATTAGCCAAGAGGTAAACTTATCCATAAATTAAAAAAATACATCTCCTATTATCAATAAAAAATCATCTTTAATTAACATACATTTTATAGATTCTTTTCTCTTCACTTTGCATAAACATCAATCTTGATAACTTCATAAAGCATTGGTTGTAAATATATAGTACCTATAATAAAGTGTTGATTATAGAATTTGGTTTGTTAGTATTTCTCAGCATAAAAAAATAAAGGAAATTTATCACCAAATCCACAGCCTTAATATTTTAATAATAAATATAAATCCTTTTAATATTAAAAAAGAAGAGTGGAAAAAGAAAAAAATCGTCTTGCAAGAATTTAGGTAAAAATGCAACAATTTTTTTGTTAGTTTCATACATTCATTGGGAGTAAAATATTTTGAATCAAAGAACTGATTCTTAAAAAGGATTGTTTAGATTGCACAAAATTCCAGTTAATAAATGATACTCTACAACGTAACCATTAATATTGATGACAGTGTAAAAGAAGAATGGCTTCAATGGATGAAAGATAAACATATCCCTGATGTATTGGCTACTGATTTACCATTGAGGTATAACATCTACCAACTCCTTACAAGGTTTGATGAAGAAACAGGAACAACATTCAGCATCCAATACTTTTTTGAGGAAATGACTTCGTATGAAATCTATCAACAACTGCACGCACCTTATTTGCAAAATGAGGTAATAAAAAAATACGATGGCAAGTTTACAGCCTTCCGCACTGTGATGGAGGAGGTGTAAGAAGTTAAGGAAATTTGTGCTGAAATCGGCAATTTAGAAGGGTAGCTTGCTGCGAATTTGGTTAGTATAATTATTTGGTTTAGTTTAGCCCCGCTTTACGGGGATAGGATTAAATCAAATACTACATTGTAATCGCAAACAATTTAAAATAACATAATTTCTTTAATCATGAAGAACCTGAAAGTCTTTGTTTCAATCGCATTGGTTTTCTCTTCACTGATGTTATCCGCAAAAATCAATCGCAAGAAGAGTAGCGGCGCACCAGGAGGAGGAACAAGTAACTATTCAATAGGTCCTTTTGATATTTATGTTAGTGTTCAGCAACCCGTAAATACAGCAATCTTTACAGGAGGTCTACCCGCTTCGTGTGATGAGGGCAGGGTACTGGACATTAACGTGAAGAATCTTCAGGGTCCTATCACAGTAACACCTTTGAACTTCCATGTGAATGGGCCGCCATGCCCAACTTATGATGCACATGGAAAGCGGACACCTGCTAACCCGCCACCCAATACAGTAGCAAATCTTAGTGGTACTATCAAAGTAAACGCTGCTAATATTCCTGCACCTGGCACTACTGCAGATGCTCAGTTTGGACTAAAGGATGATGGTTATTGGACAAAATGTAGCAACGGCGTAAAGACACAATATCCGCAAGTAGTTACATCTCTCTACAAAATCCACAGTTTAAAATTAGTGCTTTCTCCAAAGCCGGCTTCTGTGTGTAAAGGAACCCAAACGATTATACAAGTAGCAGAAATTTATCCGGCTACAGGAGGCACTATTACTTGGCAAAGCATGAGTGGCAAAATTGCTATTACAAGTAGTAGCAATGCAAAATGCTCCATTGATTATGTATCATCCGGAGATGATGTATTAGTAGGAACTCTTACAGTTGGAGGTGCTACTTATAGAGATTCTGTAAAGATAAAATGTGGTGAAGTTGCCTTTAAACAAGCTAAGTATTGTGAGTTTGTGGTTGATGATAAAATTGACCTCAAAACATTACTTACAGATAAAAGCGTGAAGACCGACTTAGAATGGAAGAAAAGCAAGAATGGTGGAGCAGGTGTTGATATCAGCGCCAGCCCTATTATTGATTTAAAAACCTACGCCCCTGGAGATGTAGAAGTAGTTACGGTAAAATGGAAGAATACAACGTGTGAAGCAACGGCTACTTTTAAGTTATTTGGGTTGGCTTTAGATATCCCAAATAATGGTGTTTGTGATGGCGCACCACTTCCCTTTAAAGTTGTGGTTACACCTGTAGACCCAGATTGTCCTAATCTGCTTGCTACAGTTGGCGGGCTTACACCCAAATCAAAAACCACGGTGGCATCGTTAGGCAATCCCGCAGGGACTACAGTACTTGAATTTGAAGCTACGGGAGGTGTAGGAAATTATAAAGTAAAAATTATGTATTGGTACTCTGATGTTGCTACCAATTGCAATGATTTAGGCAGGTATAAATTGTGGGCAGAAGGCACTGCAAGAGGCAAAGCCCTTAAAACCCCAGAATATAATATTACTGCTGATGCATCAGGTGCTTGTGTAAATGGTGGAGCATCTGTAACAAGAACATTTACCGGGGTGCCCAACATACAGCCTGGCAGAGAGGCAGCAGGCGCAAGGAGGTTTTATTGCTATGTATCAGCGCAAAACACTTTTGCTAGAAGCCCACAAGGAGCTACTACAATTGATTGCCATGCAAACTCTCAATACCGCACTATGATAGTAGCGGAAGAGAACTATCACGTAGGGCAAATTCAAGGCACTAATGGTGTACTTTGTAATGCTTTATGGCTATTGGCAAATGTATATAATGCGCAGCTAAATGTAAGGTATTATGGCGCAACACAGCAGGAGGCAATAGATAATTGCACAGATGCTTTTTGGGCTGCCAGAGATGCAGAAGTAGCGCGTAGTTCTGCCTTAATTGTATATCCCGCAGCACTAAGGTGTGCTGTGGAAGCAGAAGCAAAAGCGGCGGTACGTTCCTCCCACCATGCTGTGATGAGATGCTCTTATCCACGTTGTCCTTAAACCACTAACAAAAAAGACTCATGAAAAAAATAATCATATTAATAATATTGGTTTGGGGAGTATCTCTCTCAAACCATTTGCAGGCGCAATGGATTACTGGAACATCTTCTGATAGTATGGAGATAAAATACATTGCCAAGCAGCTTAAAAATCCTAATGTGTATGTGGGCGTATTTGATATGCCTGCTATTGGTGCCCCGAGGCACAAAATGAAATCAGGGCAATACCCTGAGAGGATGGATGGCTATGACAAACTAAGGCAAGCTGGCATACTGAAACTATACACACAGAACCCCGATGCCAACTTTGATAGCGTAATATTTATTGATAACCCAACCTCAATTTCTGTAACGGATGAAAGCGCTACTTTCTACTCTTTCCCCGGTACTACGTGGTTGCTATTCCTAAAGAAAACCTATAACGAAAAGGATGGGGTAAAGAAAGCAAGTGGCTGGATGAAAGGTTTAGAAAACTATGACAACATAGGTTGCCTAACCCCTAACTCTTCCTATACTTTTGCTAACCCTCACCAAGGTAGTTATTACTTAGGTTGGAATAAGCAATATCAAATTCCGGAGAATACCCGCAAGATAAATAAAGACGTGGCTGATGAAGTGATTATGATAAGCAGATACGTGAAATCATTGCCCGCTAATTTATCTCAAAAGGATTTTAACGAAAAGATAAAAGCACTCACAGATAAGGTAAAAACAAAAGAAGGTAAACTTCTGATGATTGAGCTGATGAGTAACTAAAAGTGTAGCATTACTCCCGTGTCCACACGGAAGTTCTGCCAATAATGGAAATCCCAATATAGCCGCGTAAAAGCAGCGTATTGGGATTTTTCATTTTTATATAGCAGCTATAATCATTGCCACTTTCAGCGTCATAGATGTGGCCATCATCCCATTCGTTATCCCCCTCATCATATACAAAACCACGCAAAATAACTAAGCCTAATACAGGGCGGGTTTGTAGTTTTTTATCATCATTAAATTTATCTACTTTAGGTTTGCCATCCCTATTTGGTACTTTGAGCCAGATTATTTTGCCATAGTATTTATCATCTTTTTTGTAGATGTTTACTTTGGCTTTACCCTCTTCCGTAAGCCATGTACCAAGGAGTGCATCTGCTTTGGTTGCAGGGGTTTTATGGGTAAATGATGTGAGAGAAAATACAACTGCAATAGCAAGAATTAACGCTTTGGTGTTCCTCATAACTTTTGGTTTTTGTTTTCAAAAGTAGGGGAGAAAAACTTTAAAGTTGAATCTCTATTGTTTAAGGATTGATGGTGCGGATACTACCAACTCCACTCACTTCCAAAATTCTCTTTAGTTTTCCCCCATAGTTTTTTATCATACACTTTGATATGGATACTTGGAGTTTGAGTTTTTAGCCAGGCATTAAAACTGATTTTGGGGATGGCAATATATTGCAAAGTATAGATACCGTTTTCCAACTTCACTAGCCTAGCAACCCAAAAACTCTCAGGCATAAAAATTACTTTTGGGTGGATGGTATTTACCTTTAAATCTTTAACCACATCATTAAATAATTGCGCATAAAGGGCACTATCTTTTTGCTGCATTTGTTGGCTCATTTTATCATTAATACCTACTGGTGCTTTCCTGCTGAGGTCAATGATTTGCATGGAAGAACTGTCTTTACTTTTTTGTGAGTGAAGGATTAATTGTCCCCTGCTATCCAACTGTATGGTATCAATTTTTGAATGATACTTTTTCGCCAATTCTTCAAACCTGATTTTACTTTTAACCACACTATCCAAAGTATGCTGAATAAAAACCCCTTTGCTGTAATGATGGATATAGGCATTGTTAGAAAAATTATAATAGAGCCACCTTTCACTAAAGTCTGGCAGCACATAATAATGTTGGTAATCCTTTTCTGTTTTGCAGAGTTTGCGCAATGCAATAATCCTATCTGGCATTTGGGTAGTAGCATCAATCCGCGCTACTTCTTGCAATAAAATTTTATCTGTTAGTGGGAATTTATTTGCCATGGCAATCTCCCTGTAGGCTGCCGCTTTTATGAGTTGATAAGCCGCAATTACACTGGAAGAATCTACCCCCAATTGGGCAGCATTTATTTTTTTGCGCAGCAGGATTTCTTGCTGAGTTATGGTATCCTGATTTACTATAAAAGCTATTTGTGCTTTGGAAATGAAAGGCAGTAAAAGAAGGAAACAAAGAAAAAATGTTTTGGTTAAATTTTGCAAAAGATTAAATTTAAGCCCATGGAGAATTGGTATCTATAAACTACTTCATAAAGCATAGCCATTTATTTGGCAGATTGTATTTTCTTCTTTACTTCCTCCAAAGAAATCCTAGGTTCTTTAGCGCATTTCTTTGCATCCTCTAAATCCTCGGCATTGATTTCATGATAAATACATCCAAGCCTTTTAAGTAAGGCGGTAACTAAACTATAGTCATTATCAGGTATTTTTAGTAAGTAGGTCCTCATATGAAGACAAAGATAGCGACAGTTTTTATTAACCACAAAGCTCTGAAAGTATTTTAGAAAATCCTAACAATCATTTTATCATTTCCTTCAGCGACCGCACTTCAGATGCAACATTTATCTCATGACCGAAGGGAATAAACTGGCCGTTAGAAGTTCCAAGATACAATCTTGAAACAGCGGGTGCCATAGTGAATAATCTTGAAACAGCAGACCCTTAAAATAAAAACAACTTATCTTTGTATAAAAAATATTAATGCCAGAGTTACTTCGGATTTTCGGTTTAAAATTTTTCTTTTATAGTAATGACCATACTCCCATACATGTGCATGTGAGGAATGCTGATGGTGAGGCAATTTTTACCTTGGAGACAGTAACTTTGGTTGAAAATAAAGGAATGAAAAGTAAAGATATTCATCTTGCAGAATCTATCATTGAAGAGAATAAAGATATTTTTATTAGCAGATGGAAAGATTTTTTTCCTGATAACAAATGAGTATGTTTGAATATATAGCAAAGAAAATATGGTTTGATGAAAGCTATATTTACACTGAACTTACCAACGGTAAAATTGGTAAAATGCCATTGGATTGGTTTCCTTTATTAAAGAATGCAACCCCTATTCAAAGAAATAATTTTGAAATAATAAATGGGTATGCAGCGCATTGGAAAGAACTTGATGAAGACCTAAGTATTGAAGGTTTTTTTAAGTTTAAAAAATAGATATTCTCAACAGCATCATAAATATTTTTAATCGGGATTGCAAATCCCTATAATAAAAAGTTCGGGATTATTTAAATCCCGAACAGCGGGGCAAAAATGCCCACCCACATCAGTTACAAACTGGCCAAAAGAGGTTCCAAGATGCAATCTTGAAACAGCGGGAGTTAAATACGGCAAACTTAGAAAGGCAAAGAATCGTGCTATGCTAGAGGGGGCTGCAGATATTCCTTCCCAGCCGATGTCTCCTGAAGGGAAGGGAAGTGCGGATGAAGGGACTCGGCGGCGAACTTTATCTCAACCGACGAGTCCCCTCATCCCTCAAAAAGCCAACGCTTCGGGAGACTCGTCGGGGAAACAAAAGCCAACGCTTCGGGAGACTCGTCGGGGAAAGGAAAGTATTTTAGAAAATCCTAACAATCATTTTATCATTTCCTTCAGCGACCGCACTTC
>JAPLCZ010000295.1 GCA_026391915.1 Bacteroidota bacterium
AAGAAACCCCTTTTGAGCTAATGACAGAAGTGCCGTTTTTGGGCAAACCATTGCGGGTTTCTATTACTCCTGAAACCAAAACCATCACCATATTTTACCACACCAGCCCAGATGCGGCGGCGGTGCAATGGCTCTCCCCCAACCAAACCGCAGGGGGCAAACAGCCGTTTATGTTTACCCAATCTCAGGCAATTTTAGCACGCACTTGGTTGCCCTGCCAGGATGGGCCTGGCATACGCTTTACCTATGATGCCACGGTGCAGGTGCCTGCCGATTTAATGGCGCTGATGAGTGCTACCAATCCGCAACAAAAGTCTGCGGATGGGGTGTATAGTTTTAAGCAAGTTCAGGCAATTCCATCCTACCTCATGGCACTTGCCGTGGGGGATATTGAGTTCAAAAGTATTGATGCCAGAACGGGGGTGTATGCAGAGCCCGTAACGCTAGAAAAAGCTGCTTATGAATTTGCCGAAATGGGACAAATGGTAGCCGCAGCAGAGAAGCTTTATGGCCCATACCGCTGGGGCAGGTATGATGTAATTGTGTTGCCGCCGTCCTTCCCGTTTGGGGGCATGGAGAACCCCGAACTCACCTTTGCTACACCCACTATTTTGGCAGGGGATAGGAGCCTCACCAGCCTTGTTGCGCATGAGTTGGCGCATAGCTGGAGTGGGAATTTGGTAACCAATGCTACTTGGAATGACTTCTGGCTTAATGAGGGCTTCACCGTGTATTTTGAGAGGCGGATTATGGAGTCTCTTTACGGGAAATCGTATGCTGAAATGCTTACGCTTTTGGGCTACCAAGATTTGATGGAAACCATGGAAGACCTTGGACGCGATACAGCAGCAACCCACTTAAAACTTAACCTCATTGGCAAAGACCCTGATGATGGTATGAACAGCATTGCTTATGAAAAAGGGTATTTTTTAATAGTTAATATTGAAGAAAAATATGGCAGAGAAAGGCTGGATGCTTTCCTGAATAAATACTTTGCTTCTCATGCTTTCCATAGCATGACTACAGAAGATTTCCTTACCTATCTTGATGCCGAATTGCTACACGGCGATGCCAACTTTATGGCAGAAATAAAAGGCTGGATTTATAAGCCGGGTATTCCATCTTCCATCAAAAAAGTTTCTTCAGAAAGGTTTGAAAAAGTGAATGCACAGGTTGCAGATTTTGCGGGTGGCAAGGCGGCAGCAACCCTCAATACCAAAGATTGGAGTAGCCATGAGTGGTTGCACTTTATCCGCCATTTGCCACAACCCATGAGCCTAGAAAAAATGCATGAGTTAGATGAAGCATTTCATTTTACAACCTCCGGCAATTGCGAACTTTTAGATGCTTGGTTTGAGCACGCTATCCATAACAAATATGCCGTGGCATACCCTGCCATGAAGAAATTTTTGAACTCAGTAGGGCGCAGGAAATTCCTTTTACCTCTCTATAAAGAGATGCTAAAAACTCCCGAAGGCAAAGCCATGGCAATGGAAATTTATAAAGACTCAAGACCAAATTACCACAGCGTAGCCGTACAAACTTTGGATGAAATGGTGGGGTGGGGGAAGTAGAAAATGTAGTGATTTTAAGATGTGAAGATGTGAAAATCTTAGCCCCCTTTGTGGTTAAAACCCAATACAATTATCTTTAATATCTTTGCATAAAGAAAAAAATGATAGCTCCAAAAGTAACACAAGTAAAAGCCCTAGATAATTATCTTTTATGGGTAGAATTTGCGGATGGCAAACAAGGTAAAATTGACCTTTCCAATCTAAAAGGAAAAGGAGTTTTTGCGTATTGGGATGATTATGAAAAGTTCAAAAATGTTTATATAGATTCTGAGACTATGGCCATTGCATGGAGTGAAGAACTTGATATTTGCCCTACAACAATCTATAAAGAAATTAACGGAACAATAGCCCCGAATGCCTAAAGTAAGTGTCTTTTATAATTTGTAAATTTGTAACCCAATGCCAGAAGTAAGTAGATTTTACGGTATTATAATAAGGATGTTTTTTCAAGACCATGTACCTCCTCATTTTCATGCTACGTATGCCGAATACAACGCACTGATTTCTATTGAAACAGGTGAAATAATTGAAGGCGAATTACCGCGTAGAGCATACCGATTGGTGCAGGATTGGGCTGAACTTCATAAAAAGGAATTGAAGGAAAATTACCTTGAATCCTTAAAAAAGGATGGTGTGATTTCTAGAATTGAACCTTTAATATAATTTTAGAATGTTACATAAAATCACTTCAATTCATAAAATTATACCTTATAAAATTCTGGTAACTTTTGATGGCGTTGAATTGCGTGAAATTGATTTTGAGAATGTGGTTAAGGACTTTACTGTTTTACAAAATCTTGAAATTTTTATGAATGCAACATTGGATGATTATCCAACAATTAAATGGGATAATCTGGCAAAAATGAAAAATTTAGATGGGAAGATAATTGATGCACCTCTAGACTTTTGTCCTGATTCACTATACTTAATAAGCTCTTCGGTCTAATTAATTACTAGGTGTACTTTACAAATTTCTAAATGAAATAGCCGGTAATAAAACTTAATGTATAAACTCCTTCGCCGCATATTATTCCTGATTCCGCCTGAGGAAGTGCATCACCTCACGATGTTTCTTTTGCGGTGGATGCTTAAAATTCCGTTTGCTAACAGGCTGTTTAATCCTTACCCAAAAGATGCTGCATATTTAGGGAAAACAGTAGCCGGAATTCATTTCCCCAACCCTATTGGTATGGCGGCAGGATTTGATAAAAATGCTTTGTATTTTAATGAACTCTCTGCGCTTGGTTTTGGATTTATTGAGATAGGGACTGTTACCCCTTTAGCCCAAAGTGGCAACCCAAAGCCACGCCTATTTCGTTTGCCAAAAGATGAGGCTTTGATTAACAGAATGGGTTTTAATAATGATGGTGTGGATGCCATTGCAGCAAGATTAAAGAACAGGAACCTGAACATAATTATTGGCGGTAATATTGGTAAAAATAAAAATACCCCCAACGAAAATGCAGCAGTTGATTATCTGATTTGCTTTGAAAAACTTTTCCCCTATGTGGATTATTTTGTAGTGAATATAAGCTCACCTAACACCCCAAATCTGCGTGAGTTGCAGGACAAAGATGCGCTGCTAAACCTCACCTCAAAAGTGATGGAGAAAAATAAATCCTATCCAAATCCTAAACCTGTTTTCTTAAAAATTGCCCCTGATATTTCCTACACACAGTTGGATGAAATTTTGGAAATCATTACTCATAATGGATTCGCTGGAATCATTGCAACCAATACTACTATTAGCAGAGAGGGATTAAAAACCTCAAAAGCAGAAGTTGAAAACCTCGGCGCCGGTGGGCTCAGTGGTACCCCCCTCCGCAATAAAAGCAATGAGTTTATTACCTACATAAAATCAAAAGTAAAACCCGATTTTGCTATCATTGCCTCTGGTGGAATAATGACAGAAACCGATGCCATAGAACGCCTGAATGCAGGCGCTGATTTAGTACAATTTTACACAGGTTTTATTTATGAAGGGCCTTGGGTAGTTGGGAGAGTGAAGAGGGAGATTGGTTATTCCTCCTTCTGATGGACCTTGAAATTTTTGGTGGTAAAAAACGGCATCAGATTCCATAGTATGAAAATTATAAAACTAAGCTTGGTGTTATAAAAAGCAAGTGCTGCTATGCTTGCCAGCACTAATGCAAGTATAGGCAACATCTTTATTATTTTTTTGACTTCTGCAAAATCTGTATCCTCATGTAGTAAGTTTTTACGCAGGCAATAGCTCATATAAAAATATGCACATATAATTAGCATCATACTCAGTCCACCAAATACCACAAAGCTCATCGGGTTATCAGGATATTCTCCAATAAGGCTGCAACAAAAAGGGAACAGCGAAATAATAATAAGATACACCACCATCCATACCAAATAATGAATGTCCATCCGCACTACCATTCTCTGCATTTGGAAAGATGAAATCCAATTGCCACCCACCAATAAAGCACTCAGTAAAAAGGCTGAAAACTTTGGAAGTACGTGCTTCAATTCAGCAAGCATTGCATTGGGAGAAGTGCAATTTTTTACTTCTGGTAGCCTGAGTTCCAGAACCAATAAAGTTAGTGCAATGGCAAACACCGCATCATTAAACATGGTGATGCGTTCCAAATCTTTGTGGTTGTAGGCGGTTTTATTACTCATACATTAAAATTATTTTGGCAAAAATAGACATAACATATTTGGCAATCAGCTTTACTGATTTAATAAGTAGGAACCCAATATTAAACTTGAAACATAGAACTTGAAACTCACCTGCTCCACCTAATTTTGCCACTCAATTTCAACCACAAAAAACAAAACATGCAACGCATAATTGGCTATTTTCTCAGAGGGCTTTTGGTCATCCTTCCATTAGGTATTACGGTGATGATTATTTTCCGAAGTATTGCCTGGATTGATTCATTGCTTCAACTAAAAATACCTGGGCTTGGGTTGCTGATTGTGATTGGAGGAATCTTTATTACAGGGATTGTTTTCTCAGGTTTTATTGGCAAACATTTATTGGCTCTGCTTGACCAAGCACTCTCAAAAACACCTTTGGTGAGCCTGATTTATTCTTCTATAAAAGATTTGATAGATTCCTTTATTGGAGATAAAAGAAAGTTTACAGAACCAGTGCTAATCAGCATTTATAGTGATGGAGTACAAGCCATGGGTTTTGTTACAAGAAGGGATTTAACCGAGTTGGGACTGAAAGATAAATCTGCCGTTTATCTGCCGTATTCTTATGCCATCAGTGGGCATGTGTTGATTGTTGATAATAGTAAAATAACACCCCTACATGCCAACCCATCCGAGGTAATGAAGTTCCTTGTTTCGGCTGGGATAACAGGTTTTGCAGAGGTGGAGGAAGAAAAGAAATAATTTGTAATGAGTTCCATCACTGCGTTCAGGATGACAAGCAAGTTGCAGTCATGCTGAGGCACGAAGCATCTAACTCAAAACAAATATTAGTAATTAAGAATTAATAAAAAATGGAACTAAGAAAATTAATAGAGGAAGCATGGGAAAACCGTGATTTGCTAAAGGAATCTGCCCACAAACAAGCAGTAGTTGATGTGATAGACAATCTTGATAAAGGATTGGTGAGAGTTGCCGAACCTATTGCCGATGGTTGGCAAGTAAATGAGTGGGTGAAGAAAGCAGTATTAATGTTTTTCCCCCTCCGCCAAATGGATGTAATGCATGCAGGCCCCATGGAATTTTATGACAAAATCCCTCTCAAAAAAAACTACGAAAGTTTAGGAGTGAGAGTGGTTCCTCATGCTGTAGCGCGCTATGGTTCGTTCCTCGCAAAAGGTGTAATCCTCATGCCTAGCTATGTAAATATTGGTGCTTATGTGGATGCCAATACCATGGTGGATACATGGGCAACTGTAGGCTCCTGCGCACAGATTGGCAAGAATGTTCACCTGAGTGGCGGGGTAGGGATTGGCGGTGTACTTGAACCCGTTCAGGCTGCGCCAGTAATTATTGAAGATGGTTGTTTCATTGGCTCAAGATGCATAGTGGTGGAAGGTGTTAGAGTAGGGAAGGAAGCAGTTCTTGGGGCAAATGTTGTTATCACAGCATCCACCAAAATTATTGACGTTTCGGGCAGTGAACCCGTGGAATATAAAAGCATAGTGCCGGAGAGGAGTGTGGTAATCCCGGGTACTTACGCAAAGAAATTTCCGGCAGGCGAATACCATGTCCCCTGTGCATTAATTATTGGTAAACGCAAAGAAAGCACTGACCTTAAAACTTCTCTTAATGATACCTTGCGGGAGTATAATCTTTCCGTATAATTGTACCTTAATCCCACAAATCAGTCATGGAAAAATCTTATAAATTTATTACCGCAGGCATCATTGGTTTTGCAGTAATCATGTGCTCAATCTTTCTCTCTAATGCATGGACAAAAACCCATCACTCCAGCAATAGCATTTTTGTAACGGGGATGGCATCACGAAACTTTACCTCTGATTTAATTAGTTGGGGCGCAGGTTTCAGCCGCAATGCATCCACCATAAAGGAGGCGTATAATCTCTTAAAATCAGACCGCGAAAAACTAAAGGCTTACCTACTAGAAAAGGGAATTAAAGAAAGTGATATTGTGTTTGATGCGGTGAGGACGGATGATGTGTTTGATATCATCCGCAATAAAGATGGAATGGAAATTAACCGCACTTTGAGGGGCTATACTTTAACCCAACATCTCACCATTGAATCCAAAGATGTGGATAGGGTAGAAAAACTTAGCAGGGATGTAACAGAGTTGATTGATAAAGACATTCAGTTGAATAGTGAACAGCCTCTTTTCTTTTATACCAAACTCGCAAGCCTTAAAATTGAAATGCTTGCCGAAGCCACCAAAGATGCCAAAACTCGCGCTGATAAAATTGCCCAAAACGCAGGAGGCTCTACCGGAAGTTTGAAGGTGGCAAATATGGGTGTGTTCCAAATTACAGGGCAAAACTCAGCTGAGGAATACAGCTATGGCGGTGCTTTTAATACCGCAGATAAAAAGAAAACCGCCAGCATCACAGTGAAGTTGGAGTTTGATGTAAGATAGATTTTCATGAATCAACAATCGCAACACAAACGGTTTTCCATTAGCAGCAGGCTTCGTAGTTTTAAATATGCATTTAATGGAATCAAATGGATGTTGCAAACGCAGCACAATAGCTGGATTCATCTCACCCTTTCTATTGCTGTAATTTTCTTCGGATTCCATTTTAAAATTTCTACTACAGAGTGGTGCTTTTTAGTCCTTGCCATTGGTTTGGGTTTTACTGCAGAAGCTTACTCCTCTCCCATTGGTATGCTAAAAATAAAAGCTGATGATGATGCCATCACCGAAGTTTATTTTGTGGATGAAAAAATCTCTCCTCCAAATTTTAAAATTACCAAAACCACCAACCCACAAATTGTTGCTACCGTAAAACAACTGGATGAATACTTCCATAAAGAACGGACTAAATTTGATTTGCAACTAAGCCCAAATGGTACAGATTTCCAAAAAGAAGTTTGGGGAAAATTGAAGGATATTAAGTTTGGAAAAACCACCTCCTACCTTGCCATTGCTAAACAATTAGGAGATGAAAATAAAAACCGTGCAGTGGGTATGGCAAATGGTAAAAACCAAATTGCTATTATCATCCCATGCCATAGAGTTATTGGTGCTGATGGTAGTTTAGTTGGCTATTCCGGAGGCTTGCAACGCAAGAAATGGCTACTACAACATGAGGCGGAATTTGCGCAAGGAGAGTTGTTTTAAAACTGCAAAACTATCCCTTACTTTGGATTTTAATTTTTTGCCCAACCCAAATTGAACGCCCACCTTTTAGGTTGTTCCATTGTTTAATTTCTTCAATAGAAACCCCTGGATATTTTTGGGCAATACTCCATAATGTATCACCCTTTTGCACAACGTAAACTTTTATTTGTGGAGCCTTTTCCTGGGTTTGGATTTTGTTTTCCTGTTGTGGTGTTTTAGCAATAGTAGTTTTATTCTCTACTTGGGCAGGTGCAACATAAGAATCAGAAATACGAATTTTCTGAGCCAGTGTCATATTGTTTATCTTCAGGTAATAATTATATTTTTCCATAGGCACATAAACTGCAAGGCGCTTCCCAATTAGGAGTTTATAATTTCGCATATTATTCCAACGCATAAGGTTATAAACACTCACATCAAACCAATCAGCAATACTCGGTAGGTTGTCCCCTGATTTTACGGTGTAATATAGTCCCCCAATTTTGGGTGGTGGTGCCACATAAGTTGGGGTGGCAACGCGAGTAGTTTCCGGTGTATGCTTAATGTATGTAGAGGCCTGATATCTATAAATTGAATCTTGATATTGTGCAAAAATAGAAGTGTATTTAACCGGGAGTTTCAAAATATAATTATTACTTCTAGCGGGTATTTTATCCTTTATATAATGTGGATTTAAATACCTAATAAGCTCCATGGGCGCACCAGTAACCATACTAATAGTTGAAAAATCCAAATCCTGATTTACCAAAATAGTATCTACCAAAGTTGGCAGGTTTACAGATTGCGGATAAAGATTATGTTCTTTATGATATTGGAACAAATAAGTTACAGCAATAAACGCAGGTACATAGCCTCTGGTTTCGGCAGGGAGGTAATTATATATTTCCCAAAAAGTTTTTTTGCCTCCACTTCTTCTTATGGCTTTATTCACATTACCGGGCCCACAATTATAAGCAGCTAGCGCCAGAAACCAATCCCCAAAAGCATTGTATAAATCCTTTACATATTGCGCTGCAGCAAGGGTTGATTTTTGTGGGTCACGCCTTTCATCAACATAAGAGTTGATGGTCATACCATACATCCTACCAGTAGAATACATAAACTGCCAAGGCCCCACCGCAGCTGCAGGAGAAACTGCTTGCGGTATTAAAGCACTCTCAACTACAGACAAAAATTTCAATTCCTGAGGCATGTCATTGGCAGCAAGTATCTCCTCATACATGGGGAAATAATACTCACTTAATCCTAAGATTTTTTCTGATAAATCACGCCTGCGAACAAGGTATAAATCAATAAAAGCTTTCACTTGGGCATTGTAGGTATAAGGGAAAGGGCTACTAAGCGATGCAATCCTTTTTGCATATACAGAATCCGAATATTGGGGTACATCATCGGGTTTAAAACCAAAGGTATTTACATAAGAGCTATTGCGGTTTTTAATGGTATTTTTCATATACCACAAATGCACAAGGCTATCAAAATTCCCCATCATCACCTTGCTCTCCTTCAGCACATTTTCATCTGCACCATTGCCCTGTGCAATAGCCTGCATTGCAATAAAAACACTTGCTAAAAATGTGAAGATAAGTTTATTCATTTTCTATTATACTGAAAACAATCTAACGCAAATTGATAGGTGATATTTTGTTTGGTGGCAAATATAAATTTTTAATACAAATAAATAGTTATCACATTTTCACTGATTCAAAAATCTATCCTAAATTATTTAAACTTATGAGTCTTGAAAATAGAAATAATTTTCTTTTCATCTGTGGGATTTGAAGTATATAATCTATTCATGTGGATACTGTCTCTTTTATCAATGTATGCTGTTAGATATGTCCTTCCATACCTTTTTTTCTTTACAATTTTAGCATCGCAATTATCAATCTTCAACTCTTCAAAGGAAATAGTATTAGCATCTTTTTGTACATCATCAATCCCTTTAAATCCCATTCTCCCACAATCAAAAGAAATAGTATCCCACCAATTTTGATAATAGCCAACATAAGTATCAACTCCTTCAAGATTTTTTAGATGCCAACCACTTGGCAAATCAAGAGAAAAAACCTCATTTTTATCTTCTGATTTATTGCCATCCTTGGTGCAAGAAACACTAAAAGCAATCACAAATAAAATGGAAACTAATGTTCTCATATAGTATAAATCGGAGTACTATTTCTCCCTTCCCTCAATCTCATTTTTGTAATCCCGCACCGCTTTAAAGATGGAGAGAGCAAGGGTCTCCTGTCCGGCCTCCGAACTCAGGAATTTCCTCTCAGTAGGGTTGCTGAGGAAGCCGGTTTCTATCAGGGTGCTGGGCATGGCGGTTTTCCAAAGCACCAGAAAACCAGCTTGCTTTACCCCACGGCTATAGCGTCCTGCATTTTTGCCCATAATGTTTTCCACCTTACCCGCAAAGCGGATGCTTTGGTCCATGTGCGCATCTTGGTATAAAGAAAAAATGATGTGCCCTTCAGGGGATTTGGGGTCAAAGCCATCGTATTTTTTGTTGTAATTATCTTCTAAAAGTATAACGCCATTTTCGCGTTTGGCAACCTCCAAGTTGCTTTCCGTTTTATGCAAACCCATGGTGTAGGTTTCTGTGCCACTGATGTTGGTTGTGGGGTTAGAGTTTACATGGATGGAAATAAAAATATCCGATTTGTTTTTATTGGCAAGGTCGGCGCGTTCCCACAGCTCCACAAAGCTATCATCAGTGCGTGTGTATATTACTTTTACGTCATCCAGATTATCCTTTATAGCTTTGCCGAGTTTTAACGCAATGCCCAAAGTAATATCCTTCTCTCTTTTTCCTGCAAACTGGCAACCGGGGTCATACCCGCCATGCCCCGCATCAATAGTGATAATGTGTACCCCACTTTTGCGCTTTTTGTTCGTCTTGTCTGTAGTGAAGGAAGTAAACACCACTACAATTGCCATCAATACCCCTAGGCGCATGGTTTTTGAAACCGCAGCGGTAGGTATTTTATCCATCAAATTCATCACTGCAAAATAACGCATAGTTTTAAGAATGTTTCCTAAGCCAGTTGTCAAAAGCTTTTTGCGGTTAGTATCTTTTACTTTATTGTTGATAATAGTAGGTTTGGTGAAAGGATTTTCGCAAGGCGAAACTAAAAAAGCAGTTACCAAAGATTCTACCAAAAAGACTGTGGATACTATTGCCATTAGCAAATCAGGCTTGCAGGCAGAGGTAAAATACAGCGCTAAGGACTCCATTATTTATGCTATTGAGGAGAAGAAAGTTTACCTCTATGGCGCTGCAAAAATCCATTATCAGGATATTGATATGCTTGCCGATTATGTAGTGATAAACTGGGCAACCAATGAGCTAACCGCAGAGGGGAGGAAGGACTCAACGGGTAAAATAAAAGGCACGCCTGTTTTTACAGAGAAGGGGCAATCCTACAAAGCCAATAAGATGGCATATAACTTCAAATCTAAAAAAGGTAAGGTGATGGATTTGCACACCGCAGAGGGGGAAGGATTCATCATTGTAACCAAGGGGAAATACTTTAAAGAAGAAGACTCGGGGGAGAATATTATCTACGCCAGAGATGCTAAATACACCACCTGCAACCTTGATAGCCCACATTTTTACATTCAGGCAGCTAAACTTAAACTCATCCCTAAGGATAAAATAATCACGGGCTCTGCCATTATGTATATACAAGATGTGCCTATGCCTTTGCTGCTGCCGTTTGGGTTCTTCCCTGCAAAAAGCAGGAGGAGTTCGGGGCTCATTATTCCCGCTTATGGTGAGGATGCCAATAGGGGTGGTTTCTTCTTGCGCAACGGCGGTTATTATTTCGGGTTGAATGATTATTACGACCTTAAACTCACGGGAGATATTTACGCCAATGGCGGATGGGGTGCTAATGCCACTACTAATTACGCAAAGATGTATAGGTTCAGGGGGAGTTTGAGTCTCTCCTACTCCAACCAAATTATTGGGCTAGAGGATGTACTAAGTACAGATAGCAGGGCAGTGCAAAAATCGCAATTATACAATATAAGCTGGAGCCATAGTCAGGATGGTAAAGCTCACCCGGGGAGTAGTTTCTCTGCCAGTGTAAATGCAGGGAGTTCAAAATATCAGCGCAATAATTCATTGGATTATACCAAGAGGTTGGAGAGCAGTATGAACTCAAATATCTCCTACAACAAAACTTTTATAGGTACTCCTTTCTCTTTGAACTCAGCCCTGAGTCATAGCCAGAATACACAAACAGGAGATGTGTCCCTCACCTTGCCGCAGGTGAATCTGAATATGCAACGTATCTTCCCTTTCCAAACAAAGAATTCTCTCAACAATAATACATGGTTTAAAAAGATTGGCTTTAGCTGGAACTCATCTTTCCAAAATACTGTGAATGCAAAAGAGAATAAACTTTTTGTGGATGGCAAACCCAATGACTCTGTAATTAAAGAAATGCGCAATGGTGTTAAGCATAGTTTGCCTATCAGCACCAATATCCAAATACTGAAATACTTTAACCTGAGCCCGGGTTTTAACTATAATGGTTATCTTTATTTCCGCAGAGATATTCAAAATTGGGATGCTGCAAACAAGAAGATTATCTACACCCCTCAACGCGGGATTTTCTACGCAAATGATTACTCCACTTCTGCCAACCTTAGCACGGTGGCTTATGGTACTTACCGCATTAATACAGGGAATTTTATGGCAGTGCGCCACACTGTTACCCCCAATGTAAACTTCCGTTATACTCCTGATTTCAGCACTACACAATATAATTATTACAACACGGTGCAGTACGATACTTTGGGGCATACCAGGAAGTATTCTTATTACGAAAAAGGAATTTATGGAGGGCCGGGGCAGGGCAAATTTGGCGGGATAGATTTTAGCCTAGGCAATGTACTTGAGCTAAAGATGAAGAGTGCTAAGGATACCGTAACCCATACCAAAAAGGTTAAGTTACTTGATGGGTTTAACATCAGCAGCAGTTATAATTTCTTGAAGGATACGCTGAAGTTTTCTAACTTTAATATTAGCGCTTACACCACATTGTTTAATAATATAAACGTAAATGCCAATTGCAATATTGACCCCTACAAAGCCAATAATATTAATGGACAGGATTACAATAAATTTATCCTTGAGGATAAACAAAGCCTTGGGAGGATTACCTCCGCCAGCCTAACCACAAGTGCTGGCTTAAACCCCGCTGCTAACAAAAAGGAGAAGGAGATGTCAAAATATATTGACCCCCGCATCCGCTACTTTTACCCGGGCACTTATGTGGATTATACCATCCCTTGGAATTTAAGTTTGAACTATAGCCTTAACTACAATAGTTCGTTTTCATTTATTGATAAAAAGAATATTGGCGCTATCAACCAAACTGTAAGTATGAGTGGGGCAGTGCAACTAACTCCCTATTGGAAGATTGATTTCCGTGGGGGTTATGACATTAAAAATAAATCCTTTACTGCCCCCGAAGTTAAAGTTTACCGTGACCTCCATTGTTGGGAGATGCGCTTTACTTGGGTGCCCTTTGGAGCCTTTAAAAGCTACCTATTTACCGTACAAATCAAAGCACCAAGCCTGCATGATTTGAAGTATGATAAAAAGAAGGACAATAGAACGTATTAGGAATTGAATTGACAACTTTTTTAAAGTTGTCAATCTTGCACCGCTAACTTTGCACAATAGTTTTTATAAATAACAAAGTGAAATTATCCAATGAGTTTAAGGTAGGTGTATTGGCGGTTTGCGCCCTTTTCATCCTAATAGTAGGCGTTAATTATTTAAAGGGCAATGAGATTTTTGCCCGCAATATCACTCTTTATGCAGAATATCCCAACGTGGATGGGCTTGCCCCCTCCAATGCTGTTACCCTTTTTGGTTTGCAGGTAGGGCAGGTAGATAAACTCATCCTTATTGACCATAACAAAAATAAAATCTTGGTAAAATTCCACATCAAACACGGTATAGAATTACCTAAGAATTCTGTGGCAAGAATCATGAGTTCAGGTTTACTTGGTGGCAAAGAATTGCTTTTAGCCCAAGGTGCAGGTTCGGAATTTGTGCAGAATGATGATACCCTCAGAGGCGAATTAGAACTTAGCCTTACTGCATCTATAAACAGTGTAGTTTCCCCCGTAAAAGCTAAAATAGAAAAGCTCATTACCAGTATTGATACCATAGTTGTTTCCCTCAATCAGGTATTTGATAACAATACAAAATCAAACCTAAGGAGTAGTGTTTCTTCTGTAAAGCAATCCTTAGAAAACATTAAAGCAACTACTGAAACTTTAAACACCTTCACCAAAAATGAAACGGCAAGGTTGCACTCTATTGTTACCAACATAGAGTCCATTGCCAATAACATAAAAAACAACAACGCCGCCATCACTAAAATCATGAATAACCTTTCCGATTTTAGTGACTCTTTAAAAGCCTCCAACATAAAATCCACCATGCTGCAAGTGAATTCTTCCATTACTGAAATTAATTCTGTACTGGCAAAAGTAGAGAAAGGAGAAGGTAGCCTTGGCATGTTGCTGCATGATGAAAACCTCTACAAAAATCTTAAAAACGCAAGTGGCAGCTTGGATGCATTGATTATTGATATGAAAGCACACCCAAGCCGCTATGTGCATTTCTCAGTATTTGGCAAAAAAGACAAAGGCGAAAAGAAGACCTTGGAGGTGCCTAAGTAAAATAGCCAAATTTTATTTGTAATTTTAAGTAAAAAGCCGCACCTTTGCCCTCTCAAACCAAATTTTAATCATGTCACGTATTTGTCAATTAACAGGTTTAAAGCCAATCACAGGGCACAGGGTTTCTCACTCTAATGTGAAAACCAACCGTTGGTTTTTCCCTAATCTTCAGGAGAAAAATTATTACATCCCTGAGCTAGACCAATGGGTTCATATCAAGCTTTCCACCTCTGCTATGCGCACTATTAATAAAAAGGGATTGCTTACTTACATCCGCGAAATAGAAAAAAAAGAAGGCATTAAACTTATATAAATCATGGCAAAGAAAGGCGCAAGAATACAAGTGATATTAGAGTGTACTGAGCACAAAGAAAGTGGCAGACCCGGCACAAGCCGCTACATCACTACCAAAAATAAAAAGAACACTACTGAGAGGCTAGAGATTAAAAAATACAATCCTATCCTCCGCAAAATGACTGTTCATAAAGAAATTAAATAATTTTAATCACCTAATATAAACTTATAAAGCAATGGCAAAGAAGGTAGTTGCAACACTAAGAAAAGCGAAAGACCAAGTGAAATTAATTCGCGCTGTTAAATCGGCTAAATCAGGTCATTATTCATTCCGCGAAGAGATGGTACCCAAAGACCAGATTGAAGAGGTACTAAAAAAGAAATTGTAATTTTTTTTAATGTTTGTATAACATAAGCTTCCTTCCATTAACAGAGGGGAGCTTTTTTATTTAATACCAATACTGTGGGCGTTTTTGATTTTTTTAAAAAGAATAAGAAAACAGAGGAAGCAAGCCCTTCCGCTGAACACACTGCCTATGAGCAGGGTTTAGAGAAAACTAAAACCAATTTCTTCTCTAAACTGGGAAAAGCCTTAGTGGGTAAATCTACTGTAGATGCTGATTTTCTGGATGAGTTGGAAGAAATATTAGTAGGCGCTGATGTTGGGATTGATACCACCGTTAAAATTATCAACCGTCTGGAGGTACGCATAGCCCGTGATAAATACCTTAATTCAAACGAACTGAATAGTATTTTGCAGGAGGAGATTATTGCCCTGCTTGATGAAAACGGCAATAATAATATTGGTGATTTTAACCTCACTGGCAAACCAAGCCCCTATGTAATTATGGTGGTTGGGGTAAATGGTGTGGGCAAAACCACCACTATTGGCAAGCTTGCGCATCAGTTTACTAAGCACGGCAAATCTGTAATGCTGGGCGCCGCAGATACTTTTAGGGCAGCAGCCGTTGACCAACTTACCATCTGGAGTGAACGTGTTGGCGTGCCCATAATCTCACGCGGCATGGGTGCTGACCCTGCTTCGGTGGCTTATGATGCGGTGCAATCTGCACAGGCAAAGGGTGCTGATGTTGTGATTATTGATACGGCAGGCAGGCTTCATAATAAGATAGGGTTGATGAATGAGCTCTCTAAAATACGGGCTGTGATGAGCAAGGTAATACCTGATGCGCCACACGAAGTATTGCTGGTTTTGGATGCCTCTACAGGGCAAAATGCTATTGAGCAAGCCAAACAATTTACCGCTGCCACACAGGTAAATGCCCTTGCCCTGACCAAGCTAGACGGCACTGCCAAAGGTGGTGTGGTGATAGGCATTAGTGATATATTTAAAATCCCGGTAAAATATATTGGCCTTGGCGAAAAGATGGAAGACCTAAAACTCTTTAACCAAAAGGAGTTTATTGAAACGCTGTTTGAGGGATAAGGAGGTAGTTATTTTCTGTGATACGATTTAGGAGAAATCTTATTATCTCCCCTTTTCCACATTTCCACATGCTGTAATCCATAGGGTTTGGCATTGCCGCCAAAGTGAGGGCGTAATTTTGGCAGATAAAATAATATCTAACAATACTGCGTTATTACAGCATGAATAAAATAATCCCATTTATCAATAAAAAATATAGGCTTAGGCAGTTGAAGTTTCTACTGCTTTTTGCGCTACTCCTCCCCTACTCCACTTATGCGCAGCGCACCCAAGATGATGTGCATTCTATTGCCCTCTACAAAAAAGGGAAAGAGCTTTTTGATGCAAAGCAATTTGCTTCTGCACAAAAGGTTTTTATGGAGTTCAGCAAGCTAAGTGATGACTATAATCTGCGTGGTGAGGCGGGATATTATATTGCCCTCAGTAGCCTTGAACTCACGCAGGCAGATGCGGAATTAACCCTTACACAGTATGCAGATAAATACCGTGAACACCCACGGGCACGCACTATTTTGTATTATTTGGGGAGGTTCCAATACCGCAACAGGGAGTTTGCAAAAGCCATTGCCACATTAGAGAATGTGGATGCCTATGACCTCACAGGCGCAGAGAGAAGTGAGCATGCTTTTATGCTTGGCTATAGTTATTACAAAACTAATAATCTGCAAAAGGCATCTACTTATTTTGGCAAGATAAAAGACAATGCTGATGACAACGGATACACCGCTGCCTACTATGTTGGCTACATTGCTTACCAAAAAAAGAAGTACAGCGAAACGCTGAAAGAGTTTACCAAAATAAAAAATGTAGCAAAATTTAAAGCTACTGTTCCCGGGTATATTTCTCAGATTTATTTGATGCAGGGTGATTATGATAAAACCATAGAGTTTGGCAAACAGGCGCTGGAAAATGCAGAAAGCAAAGGCGCTAATGAGGTGAGTCTCTTTTTGGCAGAGGCCTATTTTTTAAAGAAAGATTGCCCCAACGCCAGCCAATACTATAACCAATATGTGGAGGCAGGTGGGGCTTTGCCTGACCATCACCTTTATCAATTAGGCTATTGTTTGTATCAGCAAGAAAAATATAAAGAGGCGCTGGATGCGTTTTCTGCCATCAATATTAAGGATGATAGCCTTGGGCAAAACATTGCTTTTCATCTTGCCAATTGCTACCAAAAAACGGGTAATGAAAACAAAGCCCGCAGCAGTTATGAGTTTTGCATGAAGAGGAGTTTCAATAAAAATATTAAAGAGATTTCACTTTTCAATTTTGCAAAACTGAGCTACAAACTCAACTTTGATAAGGAGGCAATAGAGAGTTTTAAAACCTTTATAAAAACTTACCCGGGTACTAAAAGCACTGCTGAGGCAAAGACTCTTTTAAGCCAGATTTTATTAGCGGCCAATAACCCTAAAGAGGCAATGGATGTGTTGGAAACTATCCCAGACCGCAACGAAAAACTGGATGAGGCTTACCAAAAAGTTTGCTACTTGTATGGGATGGAATTATATTCTTCTAAAATGCAGGAGGAGGCAATTCCATATCTAAAAAAGAGTCTTGAATTCCCTTATGACCGCCGCATAAAAGCGCTATGTAATTTCTGGATTGGGGAGTATGGTTATAAGCTGGCTAGGTATGATGACGCCATCACCCGCTTTAAGAATTTTTTGTTTGTGAGTGAATCCTCAGAGACGCCTTTTGCTAATATTGCCAACTATAATATTGCTTATTCCTACTTTAAAAAAGAGGATTATAAATATGCTTTAATTTATTTTAAGAAGTTTATAAAGGCTGAGAAAAGGGATGATAATTCCCCTCGCCTAACCGATGCGCAACTGCGCGCAGGGGATTGTAATTTCATTAGAAAAGATTATAAAGATGCGCTGAATAATTACCAGGTTGTGATTGATGACAACGCCAACGAAGGTGATTATGCCATGTATCAAAAAGGAATTATCCAAGGGCTTTTAAGGATGCCAACAGATAAGATTGCAACCATGAGGAGCCTCGCTAAAAAATACCCAAGCTCTGCTTATCTGGATGATGCATTATTTACCGTTGGTGAGGAGTTGAAGAAAAAAGGTGACTATGCTGATGCCATACAAGCATTCAATTATCTCAACCAAAATTATCCTAAAAATCCATACTACAGATTGGCAATGCTTAATGTAGGGTTGATTTATTTTAATCAGGAAAAAGATGATAAGGCAGTGGCAGTTTGCAGAACTATCATTCAAAAATACCCCTATTCTGATGAAGCAAAACAGGCACTTAAAACTATTGAAAACTCTTACATAGAACGCGGCATGACGGACAGCTTGCAAGAGTTTTATAAGGTGCTGCCTAACTCCAGCCTCACCCAAAGTAAGGTGGATTCTTCACTGTATTCTTCTGCTTATAACAACGTAAGAAGCAATGATTGCGATGCTGCTATTAAGTCTTTAAAAATATATCTGGATAAATTCCCCAATGGGTATTCTGCGGTGGAGGCAAGCTATTATATGGCAGAGTGTGGGGTAAAAACTAAGGATACCAATACGGCATTCCGTGGGTATAATTATGTAATTGCAAAAAGCCCAAACCAATATGTTGAAAGGGCATTGGTGAAATCTGCAGAGATGCTTTTCCTGCGCAAAGATTACCAAACAGCAAACAGCCGTTACCAACAATTAGAGGACTTAGCTACCCTAAAACAAAACTCATTGCTGGCGCTTAATGGGCAGTTACGTTCTTATTATTTTTTAAAGAATTATGAGAAGAGTATTGAGCTCTCTAACAAAATACTGAACACCGGTTTTGCTGATGAAGAGAGTAAACTTGGGGCGCAATTTATTGCGGCAAAAAGCCATCTGGAACTTAACCAACTTGCGCAGGCATTAGCACTATTTACACAGGTGCAGAAGGCAAGCAAAAACCAAATTGGTGCAGAGGCTTTGTATGAATGTGCACACATAAATTATATGCAAGAGAAGTACACTGAGGCAGAAGATATGGTGATGAAAATAAAGGATAACTACAGCAGCTATGATGATTGGAGGGCGAAGGGTTTTATACTGTTGGCAGATATTTACACCAAGAAAGGCGATGTATTTAACGCCAAAAATATCCTGCAAAGTATCATAGATAATTATGATGATGAAGGCCTGAAAGCCATAGCGAAACAAAAGCTAGAGGTATTGAAATCCACAGAAAAAAAGACAGACAAAAAAGAGGAGGAAGAATAATATGAAAAGCCATAAAGATTGATGCCTTGCCCATAGCAGAAAAGAATGATGCAAAACGTCCTGAATTCAAATATGCAACACCGTCTTTTTTGTTTGCACAAACGCCTTATCAAAGTAATTTAAAGCCGGTAAATATCAAACAAACTTATACCCTTGCACCTATTAAAAAAGGCTTTGCAAAAATTGGGTTTGGTAACTATAGCAACATACTTGGGGAGGTTTACATTAATAGTGGCAGGGATAAAGAATTACTTTACACAGCACATGCAAAATACAATTATGGCAAGGCAGCAACTATCACCAAGGACTCCTCAGCTATGACGGATGTTGTGGCAGATGTAATGGCAAAAAAGATACTTGGGCACAATACTATTATTGGTGGTGTAGACTACAATGGAAACATCTTCCACTATTATGGCAAGCCAAACGAAAAGGCATTAACTGGTAGCAGCAACTACCAAAATTTCTCCGACTTTAGCATTCACACAGGGTTGGAACATGGGCTAAAGGATACAGGGAAATTAAAAGTATTGGCAGACATTAACTATAACAATTTCCAAGATTTTTACCATACGCAAGAACATAACATCACCCTGAATGCAAAGATTATTGAGCCTATAAAATCTGCTGATTTAATCTTTGAGGGCGTGTATGATTTTATCTATTATTCCTATTTTACTAAGCGGGATTATGCAGATGTAAATAAGAAAAAATCCAACCGTGGCATTACTCAAATTAATGCACGCTACCAAACACAATTAGGAATTGTTAGGGGAAGCATTGGTTTTAAAACCACCACCGAATCCGACTCCACAAGCAGCAAGTTTTGGTTTTACCCAGATTTGCATTTAGATGTTGATATCACTGAGAAATATCTAACTGCATTTGCAAATGTGACCGGTGGTGTGCAGAAAAATACTTTCAGGAGTTTGGCGAAAGAAAATCCGTTTCTTCAATCCAATCTTGTCCCCAAAAACACCAATGCATTTATTGCAGATGTAGGGTTGAAAGGTAGTACCTCAAGCGGGTTGGTATATATGGGTTCATTGGCCTATAACATGGTTAACAATATGTATTTCTTCGCTAATGATACCGTGGAAAGCCGCCGTTTTGTATTGCAGTATTATGCGCCAATTACCACGGTGCTAAAAGTACATGGCGAGTTGGGCTATGCCCCAAAAAACATCTATAGCCTAACCTTTGGGGGCAATTATTACAACTACTCTTTTCAGGATAACACCATTGAAGAACCTTTCTACAAACCTCCATTTGATGTTTATGTAGCAGGCAGATACTACCTCAAAGAAAAACTTACCATTGGCTCAGAGGTGTTTGCTTTTGGTAGCAGATATGCCAAAACTATTGGCTCATCCAATATCATTACTCTAAAACCCGCGCTTGATTTTAACCTATGGACAGACTATAATTACAATGATAGATTTGTCTTTTTCCTTGAGTTGAAAAACCTCCTTGGTACACAATATAGCCTCTGGAATTATTACCCAGTAAGAGGATTCCAAGCAGTGGCAGGGGTTAAGGTGAGTTTTTAGAATCACTCAAAATGAAATAAAAAAGGCAACCCATGAGTTGCCTTTTTTATTTCCTATAAACCGAAAAATTCTTCCCTACTGAATCTTGAAAGTATTCATAAAGGCAGTGGTGAAATCACCTGCAATAAACTTTTTGTCATTCATAATTTGAATGTGTAGCGGGAGGGTAGTCTTCACACCTTCAATAATAAATTCATCCAAAGCACGGCGCATTTTTACAATGGCTTCCTCACGGGTGCGGGCTACCACAATAAGTTTTGCAATCATGCTGTCATAATTTGGAGGGATGGTATAGCCAGCATATACATGTGTATCCACCCTTACACCATGCCCACCGGGTTTGTGCAAGCTGGTAATTTTACCCGGGCTTGGGCGGAAATCGTTATAGGGGTCTTCTGCATTTATGCGGCCCTCAATAGCCCACTTCTCAGGGTAATAATTTTTTCCTGAGATAGGGATACCGGCAGCCACCAATATTTGTTCTTTGATTAAATCATAATTAATTACCTCTTCAGTAATAGGATGCTCTACTTGTATTCGGGTATTCATCTCCATAAAATAGAATTTACGGTATTTATCAACCAAAAATTCTATAGTTCCAACGCCTTCATAATTTACAGAAGATGCTGCGGCAATAGCTGCTGCACCCATTTCATCCCTAAGTTCGGGTGTCATAAAGGGGGAAGGTGCTTCCTCCAATAATTTTTTGTGGCGGCGTTGAATAGAGCAGTCTCTCTCTGAGAGGTGACAAACAGTACCAAACTGGTCACCAACTATTTGTATTTCTATATGGCGAGGTTCTTCAATATACTTCTCCATATAGAGTTCATCATTGCCAAAAGAAGCAGTGGCTTCTTGCTTGGCAGAGTCATATGCTTTCTGGATTTCTGCTTCTTCCCAAACCACACGCATTCCTTTTCCTCCGCCTCCGGCAGAGGCTTTTATGATTACAGGGTAGCCAATTTTAGTAGCGGTTTTCTTAGCATCTTTTACATCAGTCAATATACCATCAGAGCCGGGTACTACAGGTACTCCTGCTTTCTTCATGGTTTCTTTAGCAGCGGCTTTATTCCCCATGGAATTGATTTGTTCCGGCGTAGCACCAATGAACTTAATCCCATGCAGTTTGCACAACTCACTAAACTTTGCATTCTCTGATAAAAACCCATAACCAGGGTGAATAGCATCAGCATTAGTAATCTCTGCGGCGGCAATAATGCTTGCCATATTAAGGTATGATTTTGCACTTGGTGGCGGGCCAATACAAACAGCTTCATCTGCAAAGCGCACATGCAAACTTTCAGCATCCGCGGTGCTATAAACAGCTACGGTTTTTATTCCCATTTCTCGGCAAGTCCTCTGAATTCTCAGGGCTATCTCTCCGCGGTTGGCTATTAATATCTTTTTAAACATGGAAATTTAATTTGAAAATTATACGATTTGAAGATTTGAAAATTGATGCCTCATTGAAGTTTATAAATTTTCAAATTAGCACATTTTCAAATCTTCAAATTAAGAAGGTTCTACTAAGAAAAGGGGTTGGTCATACTCCACTGGTGAGGTATCATCAGCAAGTATTTTAACAATAGTACCACTGATTTCTGCCTCTATCTCATTAAAGAGTTTCATGGCTTCTATCACGCAAAGTACTTGCCCTTTTACAATCTTATCACCTACCTGCACAAACGGTGGTTTATCAGGGCTTGGCTTGCGGTAAAGCGTACCAATCATAGGTGATTTGATGATAACTTCAGTACTGGCAACTGGTGCAGCAGCAGGTGTTTCTGTGGCAATTACAATCTGCGGGGCAGGTGCCGCAGCAGGTGCACTTTGTTGTTGCGGCATCATCATACCTTGTGGCATCATGTACTGCTGAGGAAAGAATTTCTTCTCATCCTCATTGGTGGTTTTGATGGTGATTTTAAAATCTCCCTGTTCTAATTTTACCTCGGAAACTCCAGACTTTGATACAAAGCGAATGAGTTCCTGAATTTGTTTTAGATCCATATTATTTGGTTTTTACACGTTCTACATAAGAACGGGTTCTTGTGTCAACTTTTATTAAATCATTAGTATTTACAAACAAAGGTACATTGATGATAGCACCCGTATCCAATGTTGCAGGTTTAAGGGTATTGGTAGCGGTATCACCACGCAAACCTTGCTCTGAGTACACCACTTCTAAGGTTACAAAGGGTGGAAGATTGCATTGCAATGGACTTTCATTTTCTGCATGAAAAAGGATTTCCACCCCTTGCCCTTCTTTCAATAAATCACTGTTATCAATCATTGTTTCAGGGATGGTTACCTGCTCAAAATTATCGCTATTCATAAACACATAGCCAGCTTCTTCTTTGTAAAGATATTGATGTTCACGGGTCTCTACACGCACTGAATTAATTTTTACGCCAGCGTTAAAAGTATTGTCAATTACCCTACCTGTGGTAATGTTTTTAAGTTTGGTGCGCACAAAGGCGGGGCCTTTACCCGGCTTCACATGTTGGAAGTCAACAATGGTAAATAAATCACCATTATACTCCAAACATAAACCCATCTTAAAATCTGCTGTAGTAGCCATATTTTGTTTTGTTATTGTCTTTTATTGGTTGATGGAAACGCCATCATACGCCCATTTTAGGTAGAGTGCGCCCCAAGTAAATCCGCCACCAAAGGCAGAGATAACAAGGTTATCACCTTTCTTTAATTGCTTCTCCCACTCTTGCAAAAGTAATGGGATAGTACCATTGGTTGTGTTACCAAACTTCTGAATATTCATCATCACCTTTTCCGGTGATAAACCCATGCGGTTAGCAGTGGCATCAATGATTCTTTTATTGGCCTGATGTGCCACTAGCCACTGAATGTCATCCCCAGTTAAATTATTCCTTTGCATGATTTCATAGGATACATCAGCCATATTGGTAACAGCAAATTTAAAAACTGTTTGCCCCTCTTGATGTACATAATGTTCACGCTTTTGTACCGTATCTAATGTTGGTGGATAGGCAGAGCCTCCAGCCTTTTGATAAAGATATTGCCTGCCTGCTCCGTCAGATTTTAAGATGGAATCTTGCAAGCCCAAACCTTCAGTATTTGGTTCTAATAGCACAGCACCAGCACCATCTCCGAAGATAATGCAGGTTTGCCTATCAGTATAATCAATGATGGAAGACATCTTATCTCCACCAATTACTAATACTTTTTTGTGAGTGCCTGTTTCTATAAATTTGGATGCCGTGGCAAGGGAATAAATAAAGCCTGAACATGCTGCTTCAATGTCAAATCCCCATGCGTTTTTCATTCCTACTTTATCACAAATGATATTAGCCGTTGCAGGGAAAATCATGTCTGGTGTTACTGTAGCGCAAATCACCAATTCTATTTCAAGGGGGTCAGTATTTGTTTTTTTAAGAACATCCCAAACGGCTTGCTCTGCCATTACTGACGTGCCATTGCCTTCGCCTTTCAATATTCTGCGTTCTGTAATTCCTGTGCGAGATGTTATCCACTCATCGGTGGTTTCCACAAGATTTTCTAATTCCTGATTATTGAGGATGTATTCGGGTACGTATCCCCCGACACCGGTAATGGCAGCCCGGATTTTTTCCATTTTAGTTTTTATAATTCAAAAGCCTGTTTGATTTTCTCTACAAGCTTAGATTCTACAATTTGTTGGGCAAGGGTAATCATTTTTGCGAAGGTAGCAGGGGTTGATACACCATGCGCAATCATCACAGGTTTGTTTACACCAAGCACGGGAGAGCCACCATGGTTTTCATGGTCAAACTGCTCAGAGTATTCATCATGAAGACCGCGGTCTTTCATGATTTTTACAATGGTTTCACCTGTTTTTAAAACTATATTTCCGGTGAAGCCATCGGTTACTACTACATCACATTTATCATTAAATAAATCATAGCCTTCTATGTTTCCAGCAAAATTTATTTTGTCAGAGCCAGCCAATAATGGGTAAGCAGCTTGTGCTACAAGGTTTCCTTTTTCAGGCTCAGAGCCAATGTTAAGCAAGCCCACTTTTGGGTTATCAATTCCTAAAACTGCCTTGGCATAAATAGACCCTAATAAGCCAAATTGAAAAAGCACATCATGGCGGCAATCTGCATTAGCACCAATATCCAAAAGCACTCCCGGAGAGCCTTTTTCTTTGGGTATTAAGGACATAATTGCTGGGCGGATAACGCCTTCAATAGCTTTTACAGTATAGAGTGCGCCTACATAAACAGCCCCTGTATTACCAGCACTTACAAAGATATCAATCATCCCTGCTTTAAGCATTTTTAACCCAACCAATATACTGGAGTCGGGCTTTTGAGTCATTGCCTTAGTAGGCGATTCTCCCATTTCCACTACCTGCGAAGTATGGACGATTTCATACTTATCAAGCGGGAACTTATGCTTCTCTACAAAAGGAACAATGTCTTCATTGTTGCCAATCAATACAAGCTTTACAGATTTAGGCAGATTGTTTATGGCCAAGGCAACACCCTCCAAAGGGTATTGTGGTGCATAATCACCACCCATAATATCTAAGCCTATCCGCATGTTTCTTTAGTAAGACTTTGGGTTAAGCTGTTTGTGCTACTTCGTACACTTGTTTGTGGCGGTATTGGCCGCAAGAACTACAAATACGGTGATATAAGTTTGGCGTGCCGCAGTTAGGGCAAAGCATTAGCGTTGGCATAATAGCATTATCATGCGTTCTTCTTTTATCCCTTCTTTGCTTGGAGTGTCTTCGTTTAGGATGTGGCATTTTACTTTATTTATTTTTTATGTTTTTTAATTTATTTAATCCTTCCCATCGTGGGTCTGTTTCGTTTTCGTTGGTGTGTGGTTTTAAATCATTGAGTTTAGCAATCATGAGTGGGTTGCATTCTTTGCCTTCCATATCGCATGTAATATGGAGAGGAATTGAAAGGGTGATAAACTCATAGATAAGGGGGCTTAAATCCAATTGGTAGGCCTCATCATCCAGTATTAAAAGTTCATCATCACCGGAGTCTTGCTCTTCTTCATTCCCTATTTTTATGATGAGCCGGTTTTGGCTCTCAAAGGGGTAGTCAATAGCATCAAGACAACGGTTGCATTCGGCTTCCAGCTTCCCATTAATAGAGAAATCAAGAATTATAAATGCTTCACTTTGCTTCTCAATATTTAAAAGAACATCAGCACTGCCATGGGCAATTAATGAATTCTCAAAGCCATCAAAAAACGCCTCATCCACCTCATAATTATAGGTATGATGCCCCGCTTTTAAACTTCCAAAATTTAATATGTATCCACGCAGTCCTTTCACAGCGTTAACTGAAATAGTGGGCAAAATTAAGCACTGTAACCCGAAATAGCAAACGGGGTTTTGGTATGATGTAAATTGGAAAAGATTCACCTCAGGCTGAACTTGTTTCAGCATCTTCTGCTCTTTCAAAAATATTTCTTGGAAGCTCTTGAGGGTAGATTATAACTGAGGTGTGAAAGGCTATTATGTTATGCGTTAAAACGCATGTTTAAATAATCCGCGTTACAACCTTTAGCTCATGACCGCAGGGAATAAACGTGGACTATTAGAAATTATAAAGAAAGAACGTATACTTTTCCCTTTTCAAAATCATTCATTTGATTTTCAAAAATTGGGACAAAACTAAGAAGGCTTTCCAACTTACTGTTGTGTGAATCAAAAATAACTATGGCAATTTTATAATCCTTCATATTGTTTTGAAATTGCAAATTCTTATCTATTGTCAATAACACATCAAATCCTTCTGCAATAGCCCTCGTCATTAAGTTGCCATTTTTCATACCTACCCAATCCATATTAGCAACTGTATAAACCGTATGATTTACCAAATGCTTCTTAAGCGTTTTGGTAATACACTCATCAAGTAATATTTTCATTGAGGATATTAGTACTGGTATTAATTAGTTTTTCAGAAATCTCTAATATTCTTATTACCTGCTCTCTTTTAACGCCTTCAAAATCATTTAAAAAAGTCTCAATAGTTTCTCCTGTTTCAAGATAGTCAAATAGATTTTTTATTGGTACTCTTGTACCAAAGAATACAGGAGTGCCTCCAAGTATTTCTTTATCAACATTTATAATTTTTACACTCATTTTTTTTAATTTATTTACACAAAGATAGGTTGATAAAAGAACAATACAAATCTAAGATTTGTTAACACTGTGACTTAGTCAGAGACTAAGCCAAGCGGGGTCAATTATTTCAGGCATTAGTTATTGTTTTCTTTTTTCAACCTCTCCACTTCCTCTTTATAATGCGCTGTTTGGGTTTGTTCTTCTCCTTTTTCTGCTAACTCTTGGGAGTAATAAAGTTCTGGTTGTTCATGCACTATACCGTGGTATTTATACATGAGTTTAGCATAGGCATTAAATGCTTTTATAAATTCGGCTTTTGCTTTATTAAAGAGATTTAGGTTGTTCATTGAAAAATGCTCCTTCTTTTACTTTATGAGTTTAATCCCTCCATTACAAATTCTTCAACTCCTTCATAAGTAATATCTATATTCTTGTTACTAAAGAAGGTTTGAAATCTATAGCCTGCATAAAAATGTTCAACACCTTTTTGGGGTAAATCATATTTTGATAGGATTACTCTTATTTTAACTTCCTTTTTTAACATTCTTGAAAGCAATTGTCGAAGTTCAAAATCTGCTTGAGGTAATGAATATCCTATAAAAACTACTCTGTCTGCTTCTGAGAGTTCAATCCCTGCATTTTGCCAAATTAGTTTGATTTGAAAATTATTTAGGTCCTTCAAAAAAGTTGGCATTATAAGGTTAGTTCTTAGCTTTATACTTTCTTTTTGATGCCCTGAAAAATTACGTTCACAGTGTTTGCAGTGATGTGTTTTTATTAAATAAACTCCTTGAAAATTCTCATAAAAGTTAGTGTACAGCCTTTGGCACCTTGGGCAGGTCAACCAGTTCATTGAACCATGAAGTTTTAACAACTTAACATTGAATTTGCCTTTACCAAGTGCATAAAGCCCAGGCTTAATCCTTGGGTCATCTTTTAATGAACTAACATAACAGCAATAATCAACCACACCAGCAAATTCTTCTTTTGGTTTCTTAATTTTATTTAAGCCTCTCTGTAATTCATTGTCTAGTATAATATCCCAATTGGTAGAGATAACCGCAATATTGTCAAGTTCAGGATTCTGAGCTCTATCTTGGGTTTCACTTATTAAGTGTTTTACAAATTTTTTAATGTATGCAGCATGTGGTGTTTTTATGCTTTGACTAATAGCAGTAGAAATCAAAATGTAAATATCTTCACGAATAGCCATAAGTTGCCTAGGTTCTACATCTCTAAATGAAACATCTTCTATAATACATCTATCAATCGGAGTAAATATGTCCTCTAATGAGATATTAGGTAGAGATGCCTTGGTGGTAAAAAGATTTGCTAAACTGAACTCAGTAAACCTTTCTAGAAGGGCTTCAATTTTTTTAAGCTGGTTATCATTAAGGTTGGCAACTAATGGGAGTGCTAAGATTTTACTAATAATTTCACCTTGCATGGGTGCACCACAAGGTTTTGAAAATCCAGCACCCAAAATATAAACTGTTTTCATTATTCCATGTTCATTTTTAACATAGTTTCTACCCCACCTTGACCTGCCCATTCATAAGCATTGGCAATAGCCAATCACGCAGTTCGGAGAGTTTTTGATTTTCGATTTCATTATTCATCTTCTTAGAAAAAATTGGTGCAATAATTTTTTCTAAGACTTTAGTTAATTCCTTTGGTGGTATTGCAATTCTGCTTTGTTGCAAATGTTCTTGGGTGATATGACCCATCGTAGTTTTTCTATTTTCAGCCATCATCTTGAAGTGTTGCAAATAATTCAAAAGTTGATAGTAATAAAATGACTTTGGATAATCATTAGATGTTACTTTAAAAATGTGCTGATTTAAAGCGCCTTTTCCACCAGTCCATATTTTCACTTCTAATGAAGCAGACCATGAAAATAAAACATCTCCATTTTCTATAATCGCTTTTTCTGGAATATTTGGGCGAACTAATTCCGAATTTGAAGTAAACCCTTCATTCATTTCACGAATCTTAATGACTCTTAGAAATTCGTCTCCAGTTGGTCTAAATTTTTGACACGGCAAACCATTTGCATAATCAGCAATATCAAGCAAGGTTCCAACACTCCAACCTTCTAAATCCGGAATCTCCCTTTTCAACTCTTCATTCCAAACCATTTTACCACCACTTGTTTTGTAGTGCTTGCCTTTTGCGTTAGGAAAATCAAACTGCACAAACCAATAATCATACAGTGTTTTTGCCATTGCTTCTAACTCGGCATTGATGCGGTTGTTGAGTTCGATTTTGGAATCTAATGCGGCAAGGACGGAGGCGATTTTTTGTTGGGTTTCCTTATTTGTGTGAATAGGCAACTCAAGTAAATCAAAATCAGTTTTATTTAAAAGTGGCAACGCTGTACTACCTGTTGATGCGTTTCTTAAAAGCTTGTAATTATTTTTGATTGAATAATAAACGTAATCTTGATAGTAATTTTTGCTCGGTATTATTGAATTTATTTGTTGATTAGTAATACAGCTTGTTTTATTCATTGACGCTTTACCCATTGCTGAACCAATACAAGTTATCATTATACTTTTGGGTGGTAAAAGTTTGTTCGAAAGCTTAGAAACTCCTTCTTCAGAGAGATATCTTTCGGTAGTGTTCATCATTTTACTATCGAAAGAATCAGAAGGAGTAACAAACATATATTCTGAACCAAAATCTTCTGGGTTATTTGAAGATGGAGTTTTACCAGTAACTGTATGGCCAATATCAGTAATCTTTATTTTCGCTATTTCATTCATACTTCAATCCATTTAATTGTTTCTGAATTTCTTTTTCCAAGGTTTTCGATTCGGCAAAAAGACTGTCTAAATTGCTTTTAAACCCATTCATTTTGCCTTCAAATTCCGCAGGGCTAATGTCGGTGTATTCAATTTTTACTTCAAAATATTGCCCTGCACTTAAGCTGTAGTTTTTTTCTTTTATCTGCTCATAAGAAACCACCACCGTAAAATCTTCAACGGCTTCATGTTTGTTAAAGGTGTTGATAATGCTTTGCTCTTCGGCATCTGAAAGCAAGGTTTTTTGGTTCTTTCCTTCCTTTACGGTTGTTCCCAGTTTAGATGCATCCATCAAAACAATATCGCCTTTGGTATTGGCTTTATCCAAAAACAGAATAGATACGTTTGTGCCAGTAGTTGCAAAAATATTGCTTGGCATGCTCACCACACCCCTTAGCATTTTTTGTTCTACTAATCGTTCTCTTATCTTTTTCTCAATACCGCTTTGTGCCGTAATAAAACCTGTGGGCACAACAATAGCCGCCCTGCCTTTTGCAGTAAGTGAATACATAATGTGTTGGATAAACAAAGGATAAATAGCCATTTTATCTTTGTCCTTTTTAGGTATATTGGGGAAGCCTGCAAAAAACCTTTCGTTGTTTTGTTTAGTATCTAAATCTGCTATATAGTCGCTAAAGTCTAGCTTAAAAGGTGGGTTAGAAACTATGTAATCAAAGGTAATCAGCTTTTTATCTGCTGTTTCATGGTAGGGCTTCAAAATGGTATTGCCTTGTATGATGTTTTGTATGGAGTGTACAAGGTTGTTTAAGATTAAATTCAACCGCAACATACTACTACTCTTCTGCGAAATATCCTGAGAATAAATGGTACATCTGTCTTCGCCAATGGCATGCGCCAAATTCATTAGCAAAGTACCTGAACCTGCCGAGGGGTCGTAACAGGTTACGTTGCTCACGGGCTTATCTACTAAAATAGAAGCCATGATTTTTGAAACAGCATGTGGTGTATAATACTCTGCATATTTGCCACCGCCATCTTTGTTGTAATCTTTTATGAGGTATTCAAAAATGGTAGAGAAGAAATCAAATTTCTGATTAAAGATTTTCTCAAAACTGAAATTGACCAATTGGTTAATAATGGCTTTGCAGAAATTATCCCTTTCGCTACTATCAGTAATATAATTGCTTATTTCATCAAACAACACAATCTTAGCACCTGTGCCAGTTTTTACAGAGAAAATATCATTATTGAAAATGGCAATATCCCGTAAGGTATCATCAAATAATTTTGCAAATTCTTCTTTATCCTGCCTGTTATATAGGTTGGAGAGATAATGTTCTCTTTTGAGTTTGGCGCTATCTGGGTTCATCCGTAGCAGCAACATTTCGTATTGCTTATCACTGTATTGGGCAATTTCCTTTTCCCAACTTTCTGCCGTTGCCAGTTTAGGTTCTAATTGTTTTACTTCGTACCCAAATTTATCATTCATGAATTTATACAGAAACACCTGGGTAATGATTTTGAATTCATTGCCATCGTTCCCTAATCCATAAGAGGTACAAACACCTTTCAGGTTATCAATCAGCTCTTTTGTTTGTGCCGTAAAATCTTGTGTTACCATTTTCTTGTTCTCTTGTAAAATTTTGATAGGATTAAAATCTGCTTCTGTTTCCATCAACATATTGTCTGTAATATTGTGTTTCAATAGAATTGATTTTACTCTCTCTAATTCTTCATGTTTCTTTTTTTCTTGATTCATATATTTTTTAATTAACTACCTTCATATAAAATTAATTCTTTTTTATGCTGCATACTTTCCTTGATATTCGTTCATATATTCTTTTATCAAACAGCTATTAATGTACCTAGCGGAATCAGGGTCTAGTTCAATTTTGTTTTTACCAAAACCCTCTATCACCATTTTCATCAAAAGCCCTTGAAAGAAGCTCTCATTATCCAGCATTTTGGTATTAATTAGCACCTTATCGTCCACTTGTATTTTAATGTCCATCAGCGTATCACAAATTGCACTCTCCCGTTTAGAGATGTTGCCTTTCTCCATAATACGTTTATGCATTCTGGCATATTTGGTATCATTCTCATATTTTGCTTTCAGCAAATTATTCTTGCGGTTGAGCTCTGTTATCTCGTCGTAAATTTTTTGCAATGCCTCAATATTGTTTTTCATTTCATCTTGTGTTATTTCATCAAGATTTTTTTTGTCAAACAATCTTTTTAGTTCATCATATAAACTAACAAATTCAGGGTCATTCTGGTCAAAGTTGCCGCCTAAAGCCTCACGGGTTTTGCGAAGCATATCTTTTAACTCATCAGCTATTACCATTTCTTCTTCCGAAATTTTACGGAACATAAACAGTACGTTTTCCAATGCTACATTTAGTAAATTGGTAGTATCCACATTGTTTTCAATATTAGCTTTCAGGTTCAGCAAATCCAAATGGCGGGCAGCTTCATTATAAAGTTGATTCAGTTTTTTGAAATCAATTTTATCAAGCATATCAAAATAACCATACAACCGTATGAGGTTGTAAAGGTTTTTTGCACTCTCCAATGCCTTTTTAATATCCAATACCGTTTTGCGGTCTTCAATCTGGCTTATCTGCTGAGAGAATATTTCTGCGTTATTGGTATCATATTGCCAGAGTTTTTCTTTAATCTCTTTTATCTCCAGTTCAATCTCTTCTTTTGATTTAAAGAGGTTGGAGTAATGCTGCATTTCATCACCCAATTCGCCTTGCAATTCATCAAAATAGGCTTTATTAGTTTTATCAAACTCTCTGCTGATGTCGGCAAAGTCTACCACGTAGCCATATCTAAATTTTTTATATGGGCGGTTTACACGGGTTAGTGTTTGCAGCAAGTTGTGATCTTTGATTAAACGACCTATGTATAATTTTTTCAAGCGTTTAGCATCAAACCCCGTTTGTAACATTCCATACACAAAAAGGAAATCAATTTTGCCGTCTTTGAAACTTTCTATATCCTCTTTTCGGTTATCTTTTGAACCGACATCATGCAGGATTAAAGTAGCTGTAAGATTTTTACTTTGACCTTTAATGTAATTACCATATTCAACAGCAGGCTCAGCAGCCATTGCATATGGTTGTACTTCTTCAATTACTTTTTGGGTTGGGTTATATTTGTTGATGAAAATCTCAAATAGTTTCCGTGCTTGGTCTGCACTATCACAAATCACCATTGCCCCAATGGTATGTTCGCCAAAGCGGATACGGCTTTTTACAAAGTCTTCAACAATGTAATCAAGCATTGGTTCAACAAATTTAGCATGAGCATAGATGATGCGTTTATCCGCATCCCCTTTTAGTATCTCTACTTCTTTAAGGGCTTCTTGCAATTGAATTTTATAACTGGTTTCTATGTCTTCCCTAATAAGTTTCAGGGTATAGCCATCAGCAATGGAGGCATTGTAATAGTATTTATGAATGTAGTCACCAAACGTAGCACGAGAAGTTCTGTCTTTGCTAATTAAAGGCGTACCCGTTAAACCAATCAAAATTGCGTTTCTATCAGAATTGAAAAGGTTAGCTAAAAAACTACCATCTGGACTATAGCTTCGGTGTACTTCATCCAGAAAATAAATCCGTTGTGTACTAATATCGTAATCATTGGTTTTAAGCACATCCGTATCCTCTTTAAACTTCTGAATATTTACAACAGTAATTTCTCTTTTCCCTTGCAAGTTGTGTATTGCTTGCTTTTGCTTGAAATTTTTCAACAGTTCATCTTTTGAACTGACAGTATGCACCACCAAACCTCGGCTTTTAAATTCGTGGTGTGCCTGAATCATTAAGTCTATACGGTCAACGATAAAGTAAAATTTTGGGACAATATTTTTCCGCTGAAAATAATCTGTTAGGTATTGCACATTATAATAAGCCAAAGCTGTTTTTCCGCTGCCTTGCGTATGCCAAATAATGCCTTTCTTTATTCCTTCGTCCAGCTTCTTTTCAATGGCTTTGGTAGCAAACAACTGTGGATACCGCATAATGTGTTTTTCCAATCCATTTGTTTCTTGCACATAAGCAATACTGTATTTTAAAATCATAGCAAATCGTTCTTTACTAAAAAGCGAAGTAAGGATACGATTGGTAGGGGAATTGGGTTCTTTATTAGTAATAAATTCAGGTGAATGTTTAATGGCTGAAAGATTATTGTCTTTCAAAACCAAATTCTCCAAATCATCATCTTCTGTTTTTAAGAGAGCTGCCAAATCAAATTTTTCCTCCTCTCTAAAGCAGTTAAAATTTGCAGATGAATAAGAGGTGGAAGAGTAAAACGCCCCTTGTATGGGTTCAATAGATTCAATATCATATTCCATGTTATTGGAGAAAACCAACACTTGAGAAATATTGATAAACTTGCGGAACTTCTTATTTTTGAATCTAACATTGATGCGGTCTCTTTCCTGCAAAACCCCTTCTTGGTTATTCGGTTTTTTTACTTCAATAAATGCCAGTGGCATTCCATTAATCAAAAGCGTTATATCTGGTCTAAATTCATCATCCCCGTTTTTGTAGGTAAGTTCCGTTACCACATTTAAGGTATTATTGCTGAAATCTTTGAAGTCAATAAGCTTTATGCCAGAGGTAGCTGTAAGCATATTGTAAAATGCTTCACCCAAATCTTCATTGTCTAATGCAAGGCATATATTTTCATAAGCTCTTTTAATATCCCCATCTTCAATATCTGGGTTAAGCCGTTTGATACTTTCATTAAAAATATCGGTAAATATATTTGTAGTGATATCCCATTTCGCCTTTGACAACGAAACATAGCTATACCCTAACCTGCACAGGTGCAGGATTGCTGGAAGCTTTACTCTTGTATTTTCGTTGAAACTCATCCTTTTTCTCAGCAGCCAAATTAGCGTTAAAAAGGGAATAAAAGGAAAAGCTATATTTAATCCTCCCCCTGCACCCCCTCCAATGAGGGGGACATCACTCCGATGTTGGTTTCTGCTAAATGGGTTGAGGGTAGGCATCAGGGAAATCATTTAATCATGTGAACAAACGAAGTGACTCATGAACTCCTTAATAAAATAAAATACGCGTAAATAATCATGGTTCAGACGTTTTTAAGGTTCAGACAAAAGGAAAGAGGCTTCGACAAACTCAGCCTGACAACCGCACTTTTTCCCGTGACAACCGCGCCATTTCCCCCCTAACCCCCTCACCCCACCCTCCACTACAAAAAAAATATTTCAGATTTTTGAACAGAAATCCAAAGATTAACCATATCTTAGCTGTAGAATTTTTTATATCTATTTTATATCATGTTTTATTTATTCAATTTATGTATTCCTATTCAAAACTTCAGTGCGGCTGTTTCAGTAAAGCATGCCAAGGCTTTCCTGATTACAAAGGTTTTCTAAACTCTTTTGCAACTGCTTTCCGTAATAGCTGCACTGATTTTTTAAAATCCTGTAGCTTTTTAGATGGTGTCCGCAACTACTTAGATAATGTTCGCCCTGCTCTCAACAATCGTTGCACTTACTTGGCTAATGGTTGCACTACTTTAGATGGATATTGCACTTCTCTCAACAGTTGTTGCACTTCTTTGTTTCAGAAAAATATTTACTTAGATAGTTGTTGCACTTCTCTCAATAATCATTGCACTTACTTAGATGATTCCCGCACCACTCTCAAAAGGGGTTGCACTTACTTAGATAATCATCCCCCCTAAAATATTATGCGGCCAAAAGGAAATTTCCATCAGCCAAAACCTTAAACAATATTATTATTCAATTTTATTTATAAATTTTAAAAAATACCGAAATGACAAATTCAAAAAAAATAAAAAGAAAGTTCAGCAAGCCGGACTCCGAAATGGAAACACAGGCTGATAGCTTTGAACAACAATTAGTAGATGATTTAAATGATTTTACTACCTTCCGCCCCAGTTTTAATGTGGGGTATGTAACTGCCTTCCACGGCGAAATAGTAATTGCCCGTGCTGCTACCCCTCCAGAAATAGGCAGGGCACAATTAACTGCTATCACGCAGCAGGTGGACGAAAAAACTGCCGCCTGTGTATTGCTGTTTGCTGATTTAATGTACTCAGTAAAAGAGACTTTTCCTAAGCAACCCGGCATGTGGAAGAGTTTTGGAAGCGGTTTATTAACCAAAGCAAGGAAAAGCGGTGGCAAAATGGTGAGCCTTTTAACGGTAGCGCATGATGCTGCTGATGAAAATAGTGCAGCATTAATTGCTAAAGATTATACACAGTTAAAGATTGATGCTTTAGGGACAGAGGCTACTGCCCTTGATGTACTTTGCAAGGCGCAGGAAAAGAAGAAAGCTGATAACCGCGCTGATGAAGAGGATTATGTAAATAAACTCAATTCTGTTTGGGGCATAATGACGGTAATTAGCAAAGCTGCCAAGAGGATTTACAAAGATTCTCCGGCGCACTACCGCAATTATTTATTATACCCTGATAGCACCAGCCACGTACAAAACTTTAGTTTGGATATTCCTGCTGGTGGGTTTGTGTCCTTAGCACTTAACCACCCATTGCACATTGATACGCTATTGCATATGGTAAATGATGGCGTTACCTTATTACGTATTTGCCGAAGCGAGATAGCGGCAGCTTGTGGCAATATACCGCCTAATGAGCAGGGCATTCCGCTAAATCCGGGGCAACTTCTGGATATGAATGCTGGAGGCCTTGGCGTAGGTGAATTCTTAATTGTAACTAACCTTGACCCCGCTTTAAATGGGCACATAACCATGGTGGTTACTTGGGTGTAGGGGGGGAAGAGTTGTCAGTTTACAGTTATCAGTTGTCAGAAAAAAGCTGAGACCTATTACATTAAAGTGGGGAAAAAGACGGTGTAGCAGCCGTCTTTTTTTGTGCTGCAAGGTCTCATAATTATATAATCACAAAATTCTTAATCAACTCCTCTCTAAAGGTTTTACCAATTGGTATTTTTTTGTCATTCACGGTGAGCTCTTGATAATCAATACTACTGATTAGATCTTTGTTTACTATATAGCTCCTGTGTGTTCTTACAAATTTGCTTGATGGCATAATTTCCATCATTTCTTTCATGGTGATATGGGAGACGTAAGTCTTTTTTGAGGTACAAATTTTTACATAGTTACCCAGACTTTCAAACCAATAAATATCTTCTATAAGCACTCTATAGAGGGTGTTTTTTTCGCGAACAAAAAAGTATTTATCAGTATCCCCAAAGCTTTCTTCCTTCTTGATAATTTTATTAAATCTGCTTGGGGTGTCATCTTCCAAATCAGGTCGTAAGGTTAATACATATCCATCAATACCTTTATCCTCAAAAACTGAAAGCTTACCAGTAACTCTAACTTTATTTCCACTTTTATTAATGATGAAAATATTGTCGCTTAAGGTTTCATCCAACTTAATACTTTCTGCCTCTGGCAGGCTTTGTATAATATCCCAACCTGGCCCATCTTCAATTTCTAAAACATCATTTACTGGCGTGCCTTGATTTTCATCTACTGGCCAGCCTGTAATATCTTCTGCATTAGGATTACAAAATTGTATTTCACCTGCTTTGTTGATGATAAAAACGGCATCTTCCAGCGCATCAATCACTGCACTGTAACGCGTAAGGTTATCTGAAAGAATTTTGTTTTTTTCATGATTGGCAATAGCTAAAGTGATACTTGCCTTGATGTTATCTGGGCGGTAAGGTTTTACAATATAGCCATACTGCTCAGTACTTTGTGCCTTATTAATAGTATCGGCATCGGTTCGGGCAGTGACAAAAATTACAGGGATATCAAATCTGAGGCTCATAACATTAGCAACCTCAATCCCATCCTTTTCTCCTTCCAGATTAATATCTGAAAAAGCTAACTCTGGATTTCCCTCCTCTGCTAGTTTAATGGCTTGGTCATAACTTGCTGCATGCCCCACTACCTCATGTCCTAGTTTATGCAGAACCTTGGATAAGGTGGCTGCTGACATTGGTTCATCTTCAACAATAAGTATCTTCATTTTTGATTTTGTTTAGAAAGTAAAAGTATATTCAATTGCAGCATCGGGGGTATGGCTTTTATAATCAAAAGACAACCCTGAGTTGCCTGTTATTGTTAGTATCCCCATGCCAATAAGTTTCGCAAAATCGCTATTAATAACATCCTCCGCAACATTAAATATCCCCATCAGTTGATTAGTAGTGATTGTAGAATTATTACACACCTGCCAAATTATTTCCTCCTGCCTTGTGTTTAAATTTTCCAGCTTTTCACGATGGATAGGAAAGCCAACATCCATCCAGAAATTAAAATTATTGAGTTGCTGTGGGGTGGCATCTTTCATCCCAGCTTTCTCTTTAAGTTTATTGAAATATAACTCCTCAATAATTTTTACATTAGTTAACATCCCCTGCAGGCTAATTGTAATATAGGAAGTAAGATTTGCCCTCATGCGGGTTTCAAAATCCTGTGATTCAAAATTACTGATGTTATACGCCATCATCCTTTTGCTGTGCCACACATATTTTTCAAGCTTTAATAGACTGTTGAACCCATAGCCCTCTGCCTCCAGAATATTGTAACAAACCGATGAAGCTATCAATTCATTTTCGGTATAAAAAGGCTTTATAGCGCGAATGAAATAGTAAACCATCCATGCTTTGATTAATGGATGCAATTTATGATTATCCGTAAGTTGGTTGAAGGCTGCCGCATAATCATTCGGGTTAGGCAGGCTATCATCTTCAACTCTATTAATTCCAAAAAGCCCAGATGTTTTTTCTCTGAATTTGGCAGCATCAGCCTCCTCGGGTAATTTAGCAACGGCAACTTTATGAAGTTTTTTCAGGTAATTAAAATTAATCCTTTCGTTTGCTTTTTCTTCTGGAAACTGTAAAATCCTAAACACATTGGCAGCTTTTTGTTGCACTGTATTTTTAGGTTTTCCAAATCCGTTAATCACCATAACAATTTCCTGTTCATCCTCACTACTAGCCTCTGGTGGCATATAATGCATCATTCTGCTGAGGCCGGCGCGGCGGCGTTCTTCCTCAAATAAAGAATGAGAAAGCTTGTAGTAGCCTGCAAAATCGTTTACAGTTTCCAACTCAGCAATCAGGTTTTTAATATCCTCTGTTAGCTCAAAATCTAATGCTGTAACTCTTCCTTCTGCCATGGGTTGATAAAAATCATTTAAATAAATGAGCACAAATATTATGATTCTACTGAGATTTGTGAACTATTATTTATACACATTAATGATTACAGAAGATAAAGTTTGGGAAGCGTTGGCAGAGGTGATGGACCCTGAGATACCCGTAATCTCTGTATTAGATTTGGGAATCATCCCTGAAATAAAAGTTAATGGCGAAAATTTAGTGGTGATAATGACCCCGACTTTTAGTGGATGCCCTGCCTTGCATTTTATGCAGAATGACATCAAGAAAAAAGTAGCTGCAAAACTTGGGATAGATGAAACCTTGATTGATGTACAAATAGACCGGAGCCGCAAATGGACTACTAACTTAATCTCAGAAAAAGGTAGAGAATTACTCAAAAATTTTGGACTTACGCCGCCTCATAAAATAAAAAACAATCTTGATGTTGCAGACATTGCAGATGCAGCATGCCCGCATTGTGGGAGCACAAACACCAGCATGCGTAGCGCGTTTGGCAGCACCCTATGCCGTGCTATGCATTATTGTTATGATTGCAAACAGGCTTTTGAGCAATTTAAAGCGTTGTAGTTTGCGCTACAAATTCCGCCAATAAATCGGAAAGGTTTACAAATCATATCTTAATCAATACTACTTTTGCTTCATGAAAAATTTTCTTTTAGCAGCAACTCTGTTTTTAGTAATTATTGCCCCACTAACTTCAAAAGCTCAAGAGGTGGAGGATATCCAAAATGGGAATAATACCAGCCTTTGTATAAGTAATGAGGAGTACAATGCCATTGAGAAAAGGCAAGCAGAGAACATCATAAAATATAATATCAAACTGCCCCTTAATAAAACCACCGCTACACAGGTTACCTATAACTGGCCATTGAGAGCCGCTAAAGGTTTTAAAGATAGTGGCTTTTATGCCATCTATGCTTATGTTGACCAAGACGCCACCTCTGGAATCAAAGATTGGAACTGTGGCACAAACACTTATAACGGCCATAAAGGAACTGACATTGGACTTTTTCCGTATAGATTTTACATGATGGATAATAAGCAGGTGGAGATTATTGCAGCCGCAGATGGAATTATTATGGATAAAATTGATAGCCTTTTTGATAAAAATTGCGCTGCCAATGGACTCACTGCAAACTATGTAATGTTAATGCATTCGGATAGCTCAAGAACACTTTATGCCCATATGAAAAAGTATTCACTCACCACAAAGAAAATTGGAGATAAAGTAAAACAAGGAGAATTTTTAGGCACAGTTGGTAGCAGTGGAAGTTCTACAGGGCCACACCTCCATTTTGAAGTTTGGAAGGGTGACAAACAAAGTACATATAACGACCCTTGGGCAGGCAGCTGTAATAAAATAAATGCTACCACTTGGTGGGCAAAACAAAAAAGTTATACTGAGCCCGCAATTATCGTTGCCTCTGTACATACTGCAGCACCTGTGGTACCTGCCTGCCCAGGTACTGAAACCCCAAACGAAGACAGCTGTTTTAAGGCAGGAGGCACTGCACTTTTCCAGATTGCATACCGAAATGAAACCAAAGGGCTTACTGCTAATATGCGAATTGTTAACCCTGATGGAAGCACATTTAATAGCTGGACACGCACTAGTGCTGCAGACAATAAATCCATAAGAACTTATGTTTCCAATACCCTACCCTCCAAGGCGGGTACTTATACTTTTGAGGCAAAATATAATGGCATAACTACCAATAAGAAATTTAAAATTAACTGCTCCCCTACCACTGGTATTGAATCTTATCAGGGCAATTTAGATTTCAGAATTTACCCTAATCCATCCAACGGGAACCTGACAATTAATTCTAATCCACATTGTATTGGTCAACGAATTATTATCTATAATTCTGTTGGTGAAATTGTATCAGAGAATAGTTTAACAAATGAAACTACATCTCTGAATTTGCAACTGCCCAACGGACTTTACTTTTATAAGAGTGGAGAAAGTATAGGCAAAATTCTAATTCAGAATTAATAAGTTGAAGCCCCTGCAATGCTTTTTAGCAGCGAACTTTGAACTTTAAACTTCAAACTTTGCCCGCCCCACAACTCGCCCTACTTAAAAAACTTTTTAGCCCGGATGCCGCTTTGGTTATTCTGGATATTGGTGCTTGTGATGGGGCGGATTCTGTAATGTATAAAAGGGAATTTACCCATGCTACCATCCATGCTTTTGAACCATTGCCACGCAATAAAATTTTATTGGAAGAGGGTTTTACTAAAAATGGGTTCAAAGATTTGAATGCACATTTCTTTGCTTTGGGGAAAGATAATGGGATGGCTGATTTCTATGTTTCTTCGGGTGCGCCGCCAGAGAAACCCTATGGCGAAAATTGGGATTATGGCAACAAAAGCAGTTCATTTTATGCACCAGATAAAGTGAGTAAAACGCACCCTTGGTTGAAGTTTGAAACCAAGATTAAAGTAGAGGTACAGCGGTTGGATTCTTTTGTTGCAGCACATAAAATTGAGGCAATAGATTTTATTCATTTGGATGTGCAAGGTGCTGAGTTGGATGTGCTAATTGGTGCAGGTGATTTCCTTAAAAATATAAAAGCAATTTGGCTGGAGGTGGAGAATATTACCCTCTACAAAAACCAACCTTTGCGTGCAGAGGTGGAGAAATTTATGTTGACAAATGGCTTCAACAAAATTCATGAAGAGAATAGGAAAAATGATGGGGATGAGTTTTGGGTGAATAATTTAGCCTCACCCCAACCCCTCTCCAAAGGAGAGGGACAAGAAAAAAGAGATGCTTCGTACCTCAGCATGACAGGTGTGAGGGGTGTCATCCTGAACGGAGTGAAGGAACTCTTATTGAAACTCCGCTCCATCCTTCAACCCCCACCCCCCCTACCCTCTTCTTACGCACAACATGGAGAAGATTTAATTATTCAAAAAATCTTTTCCGAACTCAAAATTACACAACCTTTTTATCTTGATATTGGGGCACATCATCCTAAAAATGGAAGCAATACTTTTTTGTTTTATAGGGAGGGCGCAAGCGGAATAACTGTGGAGCCGGATGAAGATTTTTATCTGAAACATAAAAAAGAACGCCCCAAAGATTTGCAGCTAAATATGGCTGTTGGGGTACAGGATGCTAGGTTTTTGTTATATGCACTTTCTCCATCAACGCTGAGTACTACCAATACTGAGGAAGCAGAAAGGTTGCAAAAAGAAGGCTTGGCTACACTCCGCCACAGCAAAGAAGTGGAGGTAATTGGTATCAATAAATTATTGGAAAAATATGTGGGCGAAAAGCCCTTGCATCTGCTAAGTATTGATGCGGAAAGTATGGATGATGCCATTGTGCGTGGAATAGATTTCAACCGCTTTAAACCAACGGTAATTTGTGTGGAAACTATCTCTTATTCGGAGACTGGAGACGGAGTAAAAAACGAATCACTGATAAAATATATTACAGGAATAGGCTACCAAATCCACGCGGATACTGGTGTTAACACTATTTTTGTGCGCAGAGAATAACCATGCAAAACGCCGCCATCCGAATTTCCAACCTCAGCAAATCTTATTTTATAGGAGAGAAAATTAGCAGTGATGCCACTTTGGTTTCTGCTTTTGGCAGATGGCTGAAAAGAGTTTCCACCTCAGAGAAAAAGAAATTGATTTGGGCACTTAAAGATGTTTCATTAGAGATAAAAGAAGGAAGCATTACAGGGATTATTGGGCGCAATGGCGCAGGAAAAAGTACCCTCTTAAAAATTTTATCAAGAGTAACAGAACCCAGTACCGGCAGGATAGAAATGCATGGAAGAGTTGCGGGTTTGCTGGAGGTAGGCACAGGTTTTCATCCTGAGTTGACGGGTAGAGAAAACATTTACCTCAACGCTACTTTGTTGGGTATGCGCAAACATGAAGTAGATAAAAAACTGGAGGAAATTATTGCCTTTAGTGGGGTGGAGGAATTCATTGATACGCCCATTAAAAAATACAGCAGCGGGATGAAAGTGAGGCTGGCTTTTTCTGTGGCTGCTTACCTTGAACCTGAGATTTTAATAGTGGATGAAGTGCTGGCAGTGGGTGATGCCGCCTTCCAACAAAAATCTATGGGCAAGATAAATGATGTGGCAAAAAGTGGAAGAACAGTTTTGCTGGTGAGCCATAATATGGCATCCATCCGTAGCCTGTGCACAGAGACTATTTTTTTGGAAGAAGGCAGGGTAAAAATGCAGGGAGAAACCAATGAGGTAGTGCGCACTTATCTGCAAGAAAACATCTCTGATAAGCCCCACCTTTTCGGAGAGGAATTGACTGTAAAAACAGAACGTCATCTGGAAGAAAAAACGCCTTCTGTTTTCCTGAATCATGTCAGGATTTGTGACGCGAATTTTAACAACAGAAACGAGTTTTATTCTGATGAAGAAATACTGATTGAGGTGGGTTGCAAATTCACTTCTGCCATTAAAGATTTGAGGATTGTTGTCACGATTTCTGATGAAGAAAATAACGCAGTATTGATTAGCCAAACTTCGGATTCTGAGGGCTTTGTTACGGCGAATAATCATGTGGCAGCGGGTGAGTATATCAGCCGTTGCAGCATACCCGCAAATAGTTTTGGCAATAGTTATTTTTATGTTTCGGTGGATGTAATTAACCCCTATAGCGACCACCTCATCCTAACTCGTGCCCTGAGTTTCAAAGTGATTTTTAAGGGCTATAATAACATACAATTGGGTAGCTTTGGTGAGGCATATATGCGCCCTCAGTTGGGGTGGGAGTTTATAGAAAATAAAGGTTAATATCTATCTCAATATCCCATAATTAATATTAGCTGTTATGCCTGCAATTGTAACTGCTTTATTGGTTGTTAAAAAACCTGTAGCCCCTATTCCCCATCTATCAAAAGGAACAAAAAGGAATTGGGATTGGGCTACAAAGCCCACACTTTCATAGGCGGATTTTTGATTGAATTTATGTGTGGTTCCCAAGAACCCTTGCGTAAAACTCATCCCGATTTCGGATGAAAGTATTACACGCTTTTTTTGCAATGCATATCCCGCCGTAAAGCAACCAACATTAAATATTTCAAGCTTGCCTGATATATCCAATTGTTCTCCATGCTTTATTGATGCACCAGTAATAAAACCCTTTTCTGAGAGAAATGAACTTGTAAAAGAAACAGTTCTCATAGGATTAACACCAGGGTAATAAGCATCAAAAAGATGAGAATTTCCATATCCAAAAGCTACCCAAATTTTGGAGCTATCCTTTTGAATTTGTTTACCATTCTCCTGACCAAAAGAAAGGTTTGACAATAGAATGAAAAGTGCAAAAAGGGGAAGAGGTTTATGGATAACAAATATATTTATTGATATGACGAATGCAAAGATAAATGGTGAGTAGTCAAGAGACCTCACCCCAACCCCAGACCTCATCCGTCCTTCGGACACCTTCTCCAAAGGAGAAGGAAAAAGCTCCTAAGCTACCTTCGCTGTAAATTAGCAGGCGGTAAAGTCCTCTCCTTTGGAGAGGATTTAGGTGAGGTTTTAATTTTCTTTAGCTTCGCATAACTTTTATGCGCATTTTCTACGCCTCACACCAGCAGGGGAATCATAATCCCAACTCCAAAACATGGTATAATAATCTGTACCTGCCGCTTTGTGATATTGCGAAAGAGGTAGTGCCTTTTGATTTTGATTTAACAGAATTTGCCCTGCACCAAGATGAAACTATTCCGCAAAATGCTGAGTGGCTAAAACTCAACAGACCTATGTTGGAAGAACAACTCCTCACGCAAATCAAAAAAGAAAATCAGCGGAAAAAGATTGATGTATTCTTTAGCTATTTTGCCAGTAGTTATTGTAGCAAATCCGTGATTGAAGAAATAAAAAGCCTTGGCATCCTCACAGTAAATTGGTTCTGTAATGCCTCCTACCAATTTCATTTAATAAAAGACTTAGCACCTGCCTTTGACTACTGCCTTGTACCCGAAAAATTCAGATTATTAGATTACCAAAACGCTGGGGCAAACCCCATTTATTGCCAGGAGGCAGCCAACCCAAACGTATGCAAAAACCTAAACCTATCTCAAGATATTGATGCCTCTTTTGTAGGCACGCGCTACGCAGATAGATACCTTTACCTACGTCAATTATTTAATGTAGGCGTAGCGGTGCAGGTGTATGGGCAAAACTGGCAGCGCACTAAAAAAGACAGTTTTAAAGGACTCATCCGCACTGCCTATGAGTTAGTTTCCGTGAGCAAAAATCTACCTGAAAATGCAATGCATCCCTTTGCGGATGATGCCGAAATGCTACAGATTTTTAACCGCAGCAAAATCAACCTTGGTTTTTCTGTTTGTGGAGATACTCACACTGCCAAAACCACAATACGGCAGGTGCGCCTCCGTGATTTTGAAGTGCCCATGAGCGCAGGTTTTTATATGAGTGAAACCAACCCTGAGTTGGCGGATTTCTTTGAACCCGAAAAAGAAATTGTGTTTTTTAGCAATGCCGAGGAGTTGGCAGATAAAGCAAAATTCTATTTAAAGCATGAAACCCTCCGCAACCAAATAAGGATGGCGGCACACAAAAGAGCCCTCAATGAACATAGTTGGCAAAAAAGGTTGAAGGGGGTGTTTGGGGAGATGGGGGAGTTAAAAGTTTAAAGTTTCAGGTTTAATGTTATGGGAGAAGTCAGTTTCATTTATCTTTGCTTGACGTCTTGAAAAAAATATAATGAGATACATTTTTAAAATTATTTTACTCATTCTTTCAATAGCTATTTTGCAACAAAGCAGCTGCAAGAAAAAGGAAACACCAACTTACTATATTGATAAAACCTTTGCAAAATATGTGGATTTTCCAGTAGGTAGTTGGTGGGTATATAAAGATACTATTTCTGGTAAAGTAGATTCTGTAAAAATGATATATTCTGTTAGAATTTTTATTGGTGAAGCTAATCCTTTGGCAAATTATGAAAAACTTGGTACGCAGTATATCATCTTCAATGAAACAACTAAGGACACAATAATTGGTAACACTTATGCCAATGCTCCAAACAAGTATATCCACAACGAATCTATTGAAAAATATGCTATTATGGGATTGCCAAGGCTTTATTACCCTTTTACAATTGGCAATAACAGCGGCTATCAATATGGTCCCTCAATAGCTAGTGTAGATAGTATTGAGACATTAAATGGGATAAAATATAAAAATGTAGTTACCACACATTATGATTCATCTGGATATGGCAACGCACTGGAATCCGTTAAATATGCTGAAGGAGTAGGTGTTATTTACAGAAAATTTTTTAATGGGAAAACTTCCATTTTAATAAATTATAAAATCAAATAGAAACGCCTATTTCAAATACCTTTCTTCAAAGAGCAAGCAGTTGCCAGTGCGGTTGCCAAACACAATTCCATTGCGAGGTGCGTTGGGCTGAATAGAACCCCGAAGGGCATGAATTCCTTAATAAATAATTATACTCATGAATAAAGCGGGGGTGCGCAAAGGCTTGTGGGCGGAAGCCTGCCCGAATGGTACAGGCGGGCATTTTCTATTCTTGAATTTTTGGTTACTTTTTGTTCAAGCAAAA
>JAPLCZ010000205.1 GCA_026391915.1 Bacteroidota bacterium
TTAAAAGTCTGGAGGGTGATATACTGGTAACCTCCAGCACAGACCCCGGCTGGGTAACTCTCTTCCCCTCTGCCTCCGCAATTATTGTAGAAAGGGGTAGCCTGCTAAGCCACTCCGCCATTGTAAGTCGTGAGATGGGTATCCCTTGTATTGTGGGGGTAAAGGATTTATTACAGCGATTAAAAACTGGGGATGAGGTTGAAATGAATGGAGCTACTGGAGATATAAAAATTATAATAGCATAGAACTATGATTGAAGAAAAAACAGATTTTCAACTCACCGAAAAAGTGGATTTTAGTTTTATCCGCTATGCCAATTGCTGGGAAGATGCAGATATTTTGGTAACCGGTTTGGCTGCAGAAAAAGGAGACAAAATTTTATCCATTGCCTCTGCAGGTGATAATTCTTTTTCCTTGCTGCTGAATCATCCTGAACTTGTAGCCGCGGTTGATGTAAATGAGGTGCAACTTTACCTTACGCATCTTAAAAAAACTGCTATTGAAAAATTAGAATATGAAGAAGTACTTTCCTTTTTAGGGTTTACAGCTTCAGCAAATAGATTGAGGGTTTATCAATTATTGAGTAATGATTTGCCAATGGAAGTAAGAAGTTATTTTAATACCCAAACTGCTGAAATAGAGTCTGGCATAATCCATCATGGCAAATTTGAAAAGTACTTCCAGAAATTTTCTCAGTCATTATTGCCGTTTATTCATTCTCAAAAAACTGTACAAAAATTATTAGAGCCTAAATCTGCCGAAGCACAAAAAGAGTTCTTTAAAAACAAATGGAATACGTGGCGCTGGCGATTGCTTTTCAGGATTTTCTTTAGCAAATGGCTGATGGGGAAACTGGGCAGAGACCCCGAATTTTTAAAGGAAGTTAAAATAAATGTAGGCGAATTTATCCTTGGCAAAGCGGCAGAAGAACTAAGCAGCACACGGGTTTTTAATAATTTTATTTTGCAGTACAACCTCAATGGAAACTATGGTAAAATGTTGCCGCCATATCTTAGAAAAGAGAATTTCTCTATCATCAAAAGCAATATTAATCAGGTGCAGATTGTTAAAGGTTTTGCACAAGATGCCACTGCCAAATTTGGAAAATTTAATAGGATGAATCTCTCTAATATTTTTGAATATATGAACCCGGCTGTATTTGCAGAAGTGGGCAAAAGCCTCGCAGATGGTTTAGAAAAAAACGGTAGGGTTGGGTATTGGAATTTAATGGTACCCAGAAAACTTCATGAGGCGCTTCCAGAATCTTTTAGTTATAATCAAGAGATTTCTGAGGAGCTCTCTGCAATTGATAAAGGATTTTTTTATAACTGTTTTATTGTAGCAGAAAAATTATGACACCACAAGAAATAAAAAATATACTCTTGCTTTCGGGGGCGTTCCTTGCGCTATTTACGCTGTGCGAATTGCTTTATCACAAAGCAAAAGTGCAGGTGGAATACACAAGAAAATTAGCACATATTGGCACCGGGGTACTAACAATGCTTTTTCCACTTTTCCTTTCAAGCCAATGGAGTGTGATGATACTTTGCGGGTCATTTTTGGTGATGCTATCTGCAAGTATGAAATTGGGTTTATTAAAATCTATTAATGCTGTGGAGAGGGAAACTTTGGGCAGTTTACTTTACCCTATTGTGGTATATATCTGCTTTTATTTTTATACAGTTTATGTAACCATAACCATATTCTATTTGCCAATTTTAGTGATGGCTTTGGCTGACCCTGCTGCCGCATTGATTGGCAAAAAGTATCCTTATGGTAAATTTAAAATTGGAGACAAAAACAAAACCATTTCTGGCACCATAGCTTTTATGATGGTGAGTTTGACCGTGTGCATCATCCTATTTTTCTGTAATAGAAATGTGAGGTTTGATTGTGGTAGTGAGTCGGAATTATCCATAATTTATATAGTAGGAATGAGTATTTTAATTTCTACCACAACCGCTTTTACAGAGCTACTTTGCACCAAAGGTTGGGACAATTTTTTTATCCCTTTAGTGGCATTAGCAGAGTTGATTTTTTTCTTTCCAACACATCCTTAAAATATTAATGAGGCTACAGAGTACTTCATCTTTATCAGAAACAAAAGAGCTAATGGCAGCCTGCTATGAGGCTTTATATCCCCAAGCGCAATTGCATCCTTTGTTGATGAGTGATATCAATCCAGCTTATTTTCATACAGCTTTTTTTGTATGGGATGATGATGAAAAAGTGATAGCACAGGCAGTACTTTATTTAAACCCAAACCTTAAATATGAAGGTAAAAATTCTGCCGCAGTGGGTAATTATGAAGCCATAGAAAATGCTGAAGTTTCGTCCTTCCTTTTTAATACAATAAAAAAAACGGCAAAGGAAAATGGTGCTGATTTTCTCATAGGCCCAATGAATGGGAGCACTTGGGATAGCCACAGATTTGCAACACAAACAACGGAATTATTTCTTTCAGAAAACTTCCACCATCATTATTACATAAGGCAGTTTGCAGAAAATGGTTTTGAGGAAATAGCAGACTATGTTTCCACCCGTGATGTGGAAATGGAAAATAATTCCCCTGCAATACAAAAGGTAGAAAAAAGATTTGAAAACATGGGAATAAGTATCCGTGAAATTAATCTTGATAATTGGCATCATGAAATGGAAATTGTTTATAATTTATGCATCACTGCTTTTGCTGATAATTTTTTATATACTCCCATCACCAAAGAGTATTTTGCTGCCAAATATGAAAAAGTAAAACCTATTATTTCTCCCCGTTACACCTTGCTGGCAGTGGAGGAAGACGGTACTTGCGCAGGGGTGGTTTTTGCTTTTCCCAATTTGCTTAACAAAGAAAAAAAGGAATTGATTTTAAAAACCCTTGCCCGCCACCCTGATAAAAAGTATATGGGCATAGGGCAGTGGTTGGGTGATAAAATTACAGGTAGGGCAAAGGAGGATGGGTTCTCTTCCATCATTCATGCGTTTATGTTTGAGGATAATTATTCCAAAAAACTCTCTGCCAAATATCATGGCATTCTCATTAAAAATTATGTGTTATTTGGGTGCGATTTAACTTAAAAAATAGAATGAATACTACCCCCAACAATATTACTGATTTGTTTTTTGAGCAGGCAGAAATCTGCGGAGAAAAACCCGCTATTATTTTTGGTGATAAAGAAATCAGTTTTGTAAAACTGAAAAAAGAGGTAATTGCTGCAGCCAGCTATTTTCATAAAAAAGGAATTAATCCGTTTTATGGATCTATGAGAACATCGATTTTAATAGCTATATATATGGGTTTTGAAAAAATTTATTTGATTGGTTATGATTACACACATTCACCAAGTAGACATTTACATTGGTATGAGAAAGGTCAAGGGGAGCTATATGAATTAGAAAATTATGAAAAAGAATTTTTGAAAATTGCCAATGAACCTCTGGTGCTTATACAGGAGATGCAGGTTTCACTATTACAAATCCAACCATTGCAGAGGATGTTGCCCTCATCACTTTTACCACCGGCAGCACAGGTACGCCCAAAGCTGCAAGCCGAAGCCATGCCTTCTTGCATGAGCAATTTAAAATTCTTGCTGAAGAAATTTCCACCACCCCTGATGAAGTTTGCATGACTACTTTACCCATTGTTTTACTTATACAATTGGGCACAGGCAACACCTCCGTTATTGCCAACTTCAGCGCTAAAAAACCACAGAAACTTAAACCCATTATTATCATTGATGCCATTAAAAAATTTGGTGTAAATACACTCATTGCTTCGCCGTATTTTATTAAGAGAATTGCCGAAGAAATTATGGTTGGTAAAATATCATCACCACCACAGATAACAAAAATATTCAGTGGTGGTGCGCCAGTATTTCCTATGGAGGCAGCATTATTCGAAAGCGCATTTCCTAAGGCAAGTATCAAGATAGTTTTTGGCAGCACAGAGGCAGAACCTATAAGCCTTGCAGATGCTATGGCGTTAAAAAACAAATCCCTTGCACATGGGCTTTGGGTGGGTAATATTCATCCACAAACCAGGCTTAAAATTATCCCAATAAGTGAAGCACCAATTAGTGTTGCAACGGATGACGCCCTTAACCAAATGGCTTTGCCACTCAATGAAATTGGGGAGATATTGGTGGCAGGCAACCACGTTCTGAAATCTTATTTTAATAGCCCGGATGCCTTTAAGCAAAATAAAATTGTAACCGCAGAAACTACATGGCACCGCACTGGTGATAGTGGTTTTGTAGATGAAAAAAATGAACTCTTTCTTACAGGCGGATGTACCACACTTATCTACCGCAATGGGCAGGTTTTCTCACCATTTATTCTGGAGGGTGTGTTACAAAAATCTGAGCTGATAGCCAAGGGAACCCTGCTGGAGAATAACCATAAAATTTATGTGGTAGCAGAACTTAAAAAGAGAAATGCTATACAGCAAGATATAAAAACAGAATTAGAAATTCTTGCGCCTGCATTAGCCAAATACATAGATGAAATCATCACCATAAAAGCCATCCCCCGCGACCCCCGCCACAATAGCAAAATTGATTATGCGGTATTGAGGAAGATGGTTTTTGGGGTGAAATAAAATTTGAGAACCAGCGTTAGAACTAAAAATAAAATTATAAGAAAAATGATAAAATATTTATCAATATTTACTTTACTCCTTTTTGTTTTCTCTTGTCACCAATCTCATAAATTAAAGATAACTGATTTGAAATTTGCAGACTATGAGAAAGACCAAATTGCTGCAAATAATATTGATACTACTTGGGTAATTTATAAGACAAAACAGTTTGACCTTGTTTCCAATTCTTATCATTACGGTGATACTTTTGGGTATAATACTTATAACATATCAGGGAATCTTTTGAGAGAGTTTAGGCATCAACTAGGTGGGCATGTTATTGAGTATGATTATGACAGTATTGGATTTATAAAGCATAAACTTATTGTTACAGATTATAGCGAAAATTTAAAACCCACATATAAATTTATAGCTGATAGCCATTTACTAACAATTGCCCAAGGTTGGGGGTATAAAAGTCTTATTACAGATACAAGCCTATTTTACTATGATAAAGAAGGTAACCTAATTAAAACATTGGAGTACAAAAATAAAGAAGGGAAGTTTTTATATACCTCTATCCATAAGTACAATCAGAACGGTCAATTATTAAAAAAGGTAACTACATTTATTTACGACAAAAATCAAATCAAATATTATTTTGAAATGAATATTCATGAAGGAATAAGAGCTGCCCCAAACAAAAGAATCATGAATTTATTCTATACCAATAATCATCTTGATTCAACCATTGAAACAACCTATCACCCAAATCCAAAATATAATTTTACAACAAAAACCTACTATGATAAATTAGGTTTGAGGGCTAAGACAGTTGAAAGAGATTCTGTAGTTATGGTCTATTCTCATAAGAGGAGGAAGAAATAAATTCATTTTTTAGCCTCACCCCAACCCCTCTCCAAAGGAGAGGGACAATAAGGAACAGTAGTAGCTTAGGAGTTTCTTCTTGGCAAATTGAGTCTTCCCTAAACCTAAATAATTCATGTTGTCTACCTCGCTAAAAATATGCTGAGGCACGAGGCATAAGCGCGTTGGGCTGAATAGAAAGCGGGGGTGCGCAAGTCTATTCTTGAATTTTTGGTTACTTTTTGTTCAAGCAAAAAGTGACAAGAAGTAGAATTGAAAAACTGAACTTCAATTAGTCAATGCAAGTAAGAATAGAATATCTACACTCCCACTCCCTTCCCCTTTTTTACCTTCACTAATTTTTCTTTCAGGTATTTAGCAGTGAAGGATTGCTTTACTTTTAGTAGGTCTTCTGGCGTGCCTTCAAACACAAGGTTGCCACCAATATCTCCAGCTTCGGGGCCAAGGTCAATAATGTAATCAGCACACTTTATTACCTCAAGATTGTGTTCTATTATCACCAAAGAATGTCCGTTTTCAATCAAGGCATTAAAGGAATTCATGAGTTGGTTGATGTCATGAAAATGTAACCCTGTAGTGGGTTCATCAAACACAAAAAGTATTTTTTCTACCGTAGAATTCTTAGCTAAAAAAGTAGCAAGTTTTATGCGTTGCGCCTCGCCTCCGCTTAGGTGAGCAGAGGGCTGCCCAAGGGTGAGGTAATCCAGCCCCACACTGCTAAGAGGTCTTAATCCATTATAGATTTCGCGGTGGTCTGCAAAGAATTCAAGGGCATCATGAACCGTCATTTCAAGTACATCAGCAATGTTTTTCTCTTTGTATAGCACCTCCAACAAATCATGTTTATAGCGCCTGCCATTGCAGTTTTCGCAAGTAAGTTCTACATCACTCATAAACTGCATTTCTATGGTTTGTATGCCATCGCCTTTGCATACCTCGCACCTGCCGCCTTCCACATTAAAAGAGAAAAACCCTGGTGTGTATGCCCGCGCTTTTGCCAAAGGTTGTGAGGCAAATAATTCACGGATGGGGTCAAACGCTTTGAGGTAAGTTACAGGGTTACTACGGGAGGATTTACCAATAGGGTTTTGGTCAATATATTCTATGCGATGGACTTTCAGGAAGTCACCATCAAGTTTGTTTTCTATAGGTTTTCTTTTGTCCAAAGCTTCGCGGAGGAGGGGCAAAACCACCTCCCTAACAAGAGTAGATTTCCCTGAACCACTCACCCCAGTTATCACAGTCATTACCCCAAGCGGAATACTAAAACTTATATTTTTAAGATTGTTTTTATCAGCGTTGATTATCTGTATAAAATGCTTTGATTTTTTGCGCACTTTGGGCACTGGCACTTCCATCTCTCCATTAATATATTGGGCGGTGAGTGTATCAGCATCACGCAACATTTCTTTCAACCCGCCCTGATAAACCAACTCACCACCAAGGCTACCTGCAAATGGCCCAATATCTATAATTTCATCCGCTTCTTT
>JAPLCZ010000196.1 GCA_026391915.1 Bacteroidota bacterium
AAATAAAAACAATAATGCAGGCAGTAAAGAAAGGAATAAATTAAAAGCAATTCCTGAGGCTTTCATGCTAATAGATTCGCGGTTAATACCCCGCCAGAAAAACACTAATACCCAACTTAAAGGCACGCCCCCCATAAACGGGAGTTTGATGCTCATAAACCAATCGGTAGTTTTTGCGTAAGGCTTAAAACGGTTATATATCCGCAGATGAAGGTTCTCTTTCATAGTGGGCAAAGATAAAACGAAATTGGGGAGACCTCATCTCCTTCACCTCTCTCCCGAAGTATCGGGGCAAACAGCAAAGAGAGGGGAGAATGGAATATTTTTTTTCTGACAACCCCCGCCAGAACGAAATGTTCTTTCGGGCTGGGATAACTGACAACTGTTTCTACCTCACCACCACCTTTTGCGCCTCTTGCCCAAGCTTAACTATATAAACTCCTTTTGGCAATGCAGAAACATCAATTGTTTTTTCTGATTGGTTGGGTAGCCATTGTTCTTTTAGCACTACCTCACCAAGGATATTATAGATATTAAGTTCTTCTTTTTGGAGAGAGGTGTGATTAATGGTGAAGGTGGATTGGACGGGGTTGGGGAAAATGGAAAATAGTTTCTTTTGTGAATTTACCGACCCGATATCAGTAATAGTTGTATCCATTTCAAGGTGATCTTTATACAAGGTAAAAACAAGTTTGCCTTGATTTATGTTATCAGTAAACTTAATTACTGGAGCATTTTTATTATCAATAGAAGGGTAATCAACCCACACTTTATAATTTTCTATAGCAAGATTTTTAAAGGAGAAACCGCCATTGGCATCAGTAAAAGTATTAGCAGAAAGATTGCCTTTTGAATCTACCAAAACTATCCTGATTTTTGAAGCCGGCTTGCCTGAGCCTGCTTTTTTACAACCAAAACACCAATAAACTTTCCCACCAATAAACCCCTGACCTCCTTTATTTGAACCCGCAAAAGTTGAAAAATTTATAATGGTGTCTTTTGTTAAAACAACATTATCACATTGTTGAAAGTCATAAGCACCATTATACCATGTAACCATTTGGTTTTTATATTTTGAGGTATCTGGGAATGCAACCAAATGCACCATGCTTTCAAGAGTCTTGAAAGAGTAGTTCCCATTTGTATCAGTAATTGTTGAGTCAACGGATTTATTTGTAGTATCTTTTGAATTATAGGTTACCAAATAAATTTTTGAGGAGGTTAAATCAGCACCTACAGAAGTGGTAACTTTTCCAGAGATTTTAACACCTTTATCAGAAGCTATTTTTACTACCAAAATATCGACATTGCCATTATTTCCTGAAACATCTCCGTCCTTGGAGAGTGTACTTCCACTCATAATGTATGCACCACTTTTATTTTGAAGTATGGAATACCCCCATTCATTTTTAGAACCACCTAAACATTTTTGCCACTCTATTTTACCTACATTATTTAATTTCACTACGTAAGCATCGCTTGAGGTTGAATCATGATTCCCTAAAATATCACCATCATTAGAACCAGTAATGCCAACTAATATATATCCCCCATCCAAAGTTTGTCTGATTGATTGAACGTCTTCTGAACCCTTCCCCCCAATGCATTTTTGCCATTGGAGATTTCCAATACTATCTAACTTTATTACCCATCCATCACTATATCCATTAGCTATAGTATCATGATTTCCTGATACATCACCATTATTGCTTTCGGTTGAACCCGCCACCACGTATCCTCCATCTTTCGTCTGCTGAATAAAATTTGTATAATCACCATATTTGCCTCCGTAAAATTTATACCATATGGTTTTGCCTGAGCTATCTAACTTAATAACTAAGACATCGGTATTTCCATGATTTCCTTTCACAAAGCTATCATTGGAGGTTGAATTTCCTGATATTATGCACCCACCATCATTAGTTTCAGCAACAGATTCTCCAAAGTCCCATCCGTTACCACCTAAACATTTTTCCCAGACTATTTTTCCTTTAGTATTTAATTTTACGGCCCAGATATCTACGTCTTTTATTTTTTTGGTAATGTTGCCATCATTTGATTTTGTATACCCAACTACTACATAACCGCTATCATTTGTTTGTGTTATTGAGCCTGCATCATCATCATTTGTACCGCCAAGGCATTTTTGCCATTGGATATTACCAATGCTATCTAACTTAACTACCCAATACTCTATCCAACCATGAGAGCCCTTAACATTTAGATCTGATGAAAAAGTAGGTCCAGTAACTATATACCCATTATCTTTAGTTTGCTGAACCATTCTTGCTCCATCATCTTTTGAACCTCCTAAACTTTTTTGCCATTGAATATTTCCGGCACTATCCAATTTCAAAACTACAAAGTCATCAGACCCATGATTTCCAGTGATGTTTTTATCATTTGAATTAGATTTTCCCCCAACAATAAATCCTCCGTCATTAGTGGAATTAATAGAGTAGGCAAAATCATATTGACTACCTCCGTAACATTTTGTCCATTCAATTTTAGGTTGCGAAAAAGCCGTGGTTGCCGAGATAAAAATTGAAAGTAAAAGATTCAGTTTTTTATTTTTCATATTAATAAGTTATATTGTTTTTAATGATTATAATTTTGGTTTGTGGAGGTAGTATTCACTTTCAAATCTAAACTGATTTATATTCCTCATACTAATAAGCAAAATGTTTTTTGAGGTTGATAGCTGGTTTTTCAATTAAGTACCATGACAAAATGGAAATACCCAAAGTAATCAATACTTAAAATGGGGTAAGGACAAGAACGCTATGATTCTTATATGGGATAATAATATGAAAATAATTACATAACCCACTCAATAAATTAGGAACAAAATTGTGAAAGAGGTATAAGGAGTAGCTAATTCTGCCTAAAAATACAATTTTGCTATTTTCCAGTAACTCTTTAAACCGGCCTTTGTATGCGCCTGTTATTGATAATCCAATAATCCAAAAACAAATGGCACTTGAAAATGTTCTTTCCAAAATTGTTCTCCCCTCAAATGCACCTAAATATCTTGCAATAATTGTAATGATAGCAAATCCGAATAAGCACAGAAACCAGAATTTATTTTTTGCCAGTATATTTATAAGTTTAGCTTTATCGTAAATGCTCAAATATGCCATTAAGGCTCCCATGCCAAAGGCATCTAAACAGCATGGGAGCCATGAGTATAAGGAGTTGTAATACGCACCTGAAAGGTATAAAATTAAACGTGAGAGGATACCTGCAATTATTAAAATCCATAAACTTTTATAGATGTATTTTTTAGGAAGGAAAAATATCAAGAAGGGATAAAAAATATAAAACTGCTCCTCAACTCCTAATGACCATAAGTGCCCAAAATTTCCATAATTAATATGAGGAATTGCTATGTAATAGTTTATTCCATAAGTAAGAAGCCACCAAGAAATCTCCTTTGTGGGTAATAGATTAAGAATGATAACCAAGAAAATTAAAAGATAATAAATAGGGAATATTCTTAGGATACGCCTGATATAAAATTGCTTGAGAGAAATCCAGTGTTTTCTCTGGTGCAATTCGTTTTCACTCCGTGATAATAGAAGAATGTTTGTTATAAGATATCCACTTAAAACAAAAAATAAATTTACCCCAAAAGACCCAAAAGGTAATAACCCAATTGCGCTATAACTTATCCAATGACAAATCAGTACGCTGAGTATTGCAAAAAAACGCAACCCATCAAGCTGGATGTAATACTCTTTGTTTTGAATTTCTTTGGTGACCATTATTTATTAGATTTTATAAAGTGGCAAGATATATTTTTAGGGATGGGGGGTGCAGAAAAAGGGAATGAAATAAGCCATACAGGGCATGAATGCAGAAGATTTGGGTATGAGTTAAGAACAATTTTGAAAACTCAAAAATAAATAGCCACTAACTTTTAAAAATGTAAAAAGCACAGAGTGCAATCTTTCTATATTTGCATCCATTTATGAAATGGAAACCCCAAAGCTTTTGGTTTAAGAAAGCTGTTATTTTAACAAACAGAGTTTGGATAAATTCTCAAATTCTCGTCTTGCACTTTTGCCTATTATTTATTTCCACAACAACATTTTATGGCAGCAATCTTAGGTTCAATAAAATGCCTGAGGAGTCAGCTTTGTACGAAAATTATATAAACGATATTATTCAGGACTCTCAGGGTTTTCTTTGGTTTGCTACCTATAAGGGACTTTTTAGATTTGATGGTTATGAAGTTTTGGCTTTTCCAAATATCCCTAAGGATACTTCTTCATTACCATTAGGGCCTGCACAAAAACTTTTTATTGATAGTAAAGGCAAATTATGGGTAAGCATATATGGCGGTGGATTATGTATGTTAATAACCGGCACCAAAAACTTTGAAGTTTATAGGCATCTGGATAAAAAGAACACCTCAATTTCAAGTAATAAAATTAGTTCTATGGTGGAGGATGCAGATGGTAATATTTGGGTTGGAACTAATGACGCAGGGCTTAACAAACTTAACAAAGGCACTAAATTTTTTACTCATTATTTCCAGCAATTCAAGTTGTCGCCAGAGCATCCTCTTATAGTTTTTAAAGCCCGAAATAATTTACTTTGGCTTGCCTCAACTGATGGAATTTATAGGTATGATAAAATTAAAAATGATTTCATAAAAATGCAATGGAAGGGCATTCCCTCTCTTACACTTTATCATTCGTTTTATCAAACAAAGAACGGAGAGATTATTCTCACCGCCAACCAAGGAATTTATGTGATTAATGCTAAAGCAAATTCAATAAAGCCTCTATCTTCTGAATTTATTAAACCCAATGGTAGCCTTGGTTGCAAGGCTTTGTACCAAGATAAGAATCAAGCACTTTGGTTGGGCACTACTGGTATGGGGTTATATATTTTTCAACCAAATTCTCTGAAATCAAGAAAGTATCTTCATAATAATTACGACCCTAATTCCATACCTGATAACACTATCAATTGCATTTACCAGGATAGGGCTGGCAACATATGGATAGGTACTCCGGAGGGGCTTTGTTTTACTAACAAACAGCAATCGGTTTTTAAGAATTATACATGGAACCCCGGTTTATCAAACACTATTAGCAGTAAGCATATACGTAGTGTTTACCAAGATGCTGAAGATGTAATTTGGGTAGGCACCGAGGGTAGTGGATTAGATAAAATTTCAAAGGAGGATATTGTAAAACATTATAACCTGCCCGGCTATAAAGCAGGGGGGCAGTTTAACATGGTGAACTGTATTTATGAAGGCAGCAAAAACAAAATTTGGATAGGGAGTAATTCAGGGCTTTATATTTTTGATAAGAGGAAAAATTCAATTGCTGGTTATTGCAATCGAAAAAAAGATAACCTAAGGATTTGGGCAATTTGTGAGGATGAGAATAACAATATTTTG
>JAPLCZ010000052.1 GCA_026391915.1 Bacteroidota bacterium
AGATTTTAGAATTGGTGCAAGAAGTACCAATAAAATTAATCAGGTAATTCAGTCGGTAATATTTCGCTACACAAAGAGTATTTTTACTGATGGTTATTGTATTTATAAAAATGTAATTCCTTCGTCTTTATATAAGTTAAAAAGGTATGGGACAAACATTATAGAACGGATGAATCTTAATCTTCGCACCCATCTTAAAAGGCTATGCAGACGAACTATTTCCTTCACCCGTAAACGGGATATGTTAGAGGCTTCACTTAAAATTTATTTTTGGGGGTAATAAACGGGTTTTATCCCTTGTGCCGCTACTTAACATAATGACGTCTTATAATCCATCAATTTTTCTTTTTGTTAAATGATTCTTAAATTGATGGTTTATCAAGTTGCTTTATGTTAAGTAGCTCTGAGTTGTTTCTCTCTGGCATAGGGGCATGAAGGGCGCGAAAGGAATGCCCTGCCTTTTTGCTGTGCAGGGTCGGATGCATCTTATATCAACTTCCTGAAATGAAGCCTCCTGAAAGGGGTCGCAAAATGAAAGGATTGATATGTGATGCAAGAAGGGACAGGGGTGGCAAAAAGGATGACAGAGATAAAGAACTGAAGGGTAAGCATGAGGAGGCTGCAAAATAGACAGGAAAGCACGAAGGATGAGTGCGATGGGTATTTTGCTGCTGACTAATTAAAATCCCCCTAATTTCATACATTGCTTTTTTTGCTTCTTTTTGGGGCGTGACAAAAAAGAAGTTTCTCTTAAAAAAAATATATAATTATTCTGTACCTTTGTCATAGACCTAACACAAAAAAATCTATCATAGCAGTGATAGTTTTGTTAAACGAAGAAAGCCCCTTTACGCTAAATAAAGGGGCTTTCGCATTCCAAAGGAGTTGCAAACTCAGAAATTAATCTCAGCTTCCACTTCTTTGATTTTTGCACCGATTTCTTCCTTAATCAAGGCAGAAATCTTTTGGCAGAGGGATGTGGATTTAATCACATAGCTCTCTTTGTTTCCACCTGCAATGGTGAGGGTGTCCTTGTCCTCGTAATCTCCGAACTTAAGACCTTCCACCTTCTCCAAATGCCTTTTGAGCAAACCCCTCTTCTCAATGTGCTCTGCTAAGGTAGCCACCTTCTTGATTTTGTCCTCAACGGACAACTCAACTTTAGGTGCTTCATTAGTAGGGTTCTCCATCTTTCCATTCTCACTAACTGTAGTGGTGGAAGTTTGAGGTTTGGTAACTTCTTTCGGGAGTTCTGCCGTGGCTGTGCCTACACCTGGTGTATGCTTACCATTTTTGAGTGCTTTTGTTTCCATTGCTGTAATAGCTAAATGTTAAACGATATTCAAAGATACGATTTAAGGTATTCACTACCAAACTTTTAACCTATTATTTTCATCAGAAATCAAAAATAATAGCATTGATATTCAGCCTGTTACAAAATAGTTATCAATAAAAAATCTACTGAAAATCAACATTTTATAAAAGTAAGGATTGTAAATAAAAAATAAAAAGCATCAATTTTTTCACAAAGAAAAAGAGAAAAAAGAAAGCCTTTTGGAAATGCAGGCTCACGGAATAAAGCAAGGACGTCCAAAGGACGCTTTGTATATCCTTGATTTATTCAGCAGGGCGCAGTGAGCCTGCATACTTTTGCGGACTTTTTTCTGTTTTTTGGTGGTTCCTATTCTTTTTCAGAATTGCTCTTTCTCCCAACTTCTTCCTCCTTATATGTTCTTCTGTTTTTGGCTATTCTTAAGAAAACATTCTTTTCACAATTTAAAAATTTAGAACATGTCAGAAACGCAAACACCAAAGAAGCTTGATGTTTACCAAACGGTAACAGACAGAATCATTGAAGAACTTGAAAGAGGCAAAGTCCCTTGGCAACAACCCTGGATAGGAGGAGTACCTCCCCAGAACCTTATCTCCGGCAAATGGTATCGGGGAATCAATTCCATGCTCTTGAATTCACTGAACTATTCAAGAAACTATTTTTTAAGTTTCCAGCAAGTACAAGATTTAGGCGGTAGAGTGCTTAAAGGAGAGAAAGCACACATGATAGTCTTCTGGAAAATCATTGAGAAAGAGGATGAGGTGACTAAGGAGAAGGTGAAAAAGTCCTTCCTACGCTATTACCTTGTTTTCAATGTAGACCAGTGTAAAGACATCCCTATGGAGAAAATTCCTGAGGTGATGAAGAAAGACCATCATTCAATTCCTGCCTGTGAGGATATTGTAAATGGAATGCCTTTAAAGCCTGAAATTATTCATGGTGAAAAGGAAGCATGGTACAGCCCTGCTAAAGATTGCATCAACATGCCTCCTATGGAAAACTTCCATTATGTTGAGGGATACTATGCAACCCTATTCCATGAATTAATCCATTCCACAGGACACCCATCAAGGTTGGAACGCAAAGAACTTATTTCATTGGATAGTACAATGGGTTCGGAAAACTATTCCATTGAGGAACTCACTGCGGAAATTGGTTCTTGTTACCTTAACTCCTTTGCTGGAATTGCACTTGAAATTAAAAACAGTGTTGGATACATTCAACATTGGTTGGAGAAACTCAAAGAGGACAAACGCTTTATTGTGTATGCCTCTTCTCAAGCACAAAAGGCTGTTGACTTTATCTTAAACCCTGAAAAGGTGGAAACAGTTGAACCAGTATTAGAAGAGGTTGGAAATGATGATTTGCCATTCTGATGGAAAGTTCTAAACAAAACACCATTAAGAAGAATCTTAAGGTGTACTACAAAAGTCAGTTAGGGAGGAAACCCAGTGACCCTATGATACGCCTATCAGGAAAGTATCTTATTGAGAAAAACTTCAAGGTTGGAGACAGTATTGAAGTATGTATTGAACAAGGGAAAATCACTATCATCAAATTGAACTGACGTTATTTTTTTAAAGCCCAACTGTGAAGTTGGGCTTTTTGTATTAGGCAAAATAGACAATAAGCATTTCTTAGTGTATATTATAATTATGAATAATTCGTTTCAATAACTAATAAGGGTTCTTAACAGTAAGGTCATAACGGATTATAGGATTCCCCCCCCTTATTTCATCAACTCAACTCTGAGAACTACTTTTGTAGTTGAACTACATTTTTTAGCAAGTAGGGAGAAGAATTCAATTAATAAATAGGTTTAATAAAAATGGTGCAAATAAAATTACAAAAAGTTGGTTTCGGGTATACTGATATTTTATTTGAAGATGTAGATATTTCAGTTACAGAAAAAGATCATATTGGAATTGTAGGAGATAATGGTTCTGGAAAGTCTACACTCTTAAAATGTATTGCAGGAATAATTACGGATTATCAAGGACAAATTGTAAAGCCGAAAAATGTAAAGTTTGGTTTTATTGAACAAGATGTGCCAGAAGAGATTAAAAATTTGAGCCTGTATGATGCTATAGCGGATAAAATCCCAAATGATGAACAGGATTTTAATCTTTGGAAAGTTGATGTTGCTCTAGATACGTTTAAAGCCCCAGAATCGATTCGTGAACGACCAATAAAAGAGCTAAGTGGTGGGTGGCAAAGAATGGCTTTATTAGCTAGAGTCGCAATGTCTAATCCCGATATTTTACTTCTTGATGAACCAACTAATCACCTAGATGTGAGTAAGATAATGGTTTTGGAAGATTGGCTCAAAACACAAGTTTCTGATATACCAATAATTGCCATTAGTCATGATAGGAGATTCTTAGATTCTTGTACAAATCGAACTGTTTTTCTTAGAGGCGGACAAGTATCAGATTACAAGTATTCATATTCAAGAGCAAGAGAGTTATTATTGGAAGATGATAAATCTTTAGCTAGTCAAAGGGCAAAAGAACTGGAAGAACTAGAACGCCTACAAAAAAGTGCTCACAATCTTCGTCAAATTGGTGTTGATAATTATAGCGCCCCTGCATTGATGAAAGCTAAACAAATTGAAAAAAAAGCTGAGAGGCTTAAGGCTCAACTAACAGCGGTTTATATTGCACCAAAACGTGATGTTAAGCTTATCAGTAGTGACACACATGCTAATCGCTTAGTTTTAATAGAAAAAGTAAATATTGTGAGTCCTGATAACACATTATTATTTCATATTGAAAAATTAGAAATTTTCCAAGGAGATAGATTGGTAATATTGGGTGCTAACGGTTCAGGTAAATCTCAATTTATACATCATTTAAATCGGGCTTTTTCTAATCGTGACTTAGCGAAAAAGAATGGCATTTTCATTACTCCAACCGCTAAATTAGGTTATATAGATCAACATTTATCTAATTTACCATTGAATAAAACCCTCAAAGATTTCATCTGTGATGTTGTTATTTTAGATCAACAAAAAGCTACAAGTTATTTAGTGTCCATTGGTTTTCCTTACGATACACAAGAAATGAAGATAAAGGACTTAAGTCAAGGACAAAAATCACGTTTGAATTTATTAGTGCTAAGACTTATTGAACCTAATTTTTATATTATGGATGAGCCTACAAATCACCTTGATATAGCTGGACAGGAGGGATTAGAACGCGAGATAATTGAACATGGTGCGTCAAGTTTACTAGTTTCGCATGATAGAGCTTTTGTCGCAAATCTTGGAACAAAGTTTTATGAAATATATCAAAATAATTTGCGAGAGATTAAATCACCAGAATCTTTTTATAAATCATTTGCTGATAATGACATAACTGACAAAGAACCTGAACTAAAATCTAAATCAAAACGTACCAATTATAATTCTGAACAAAGTAATAGTAAAGAATTATCAAAGCTAAAAACGGATATTGAAAAAACAGAAAAGCGTATTACTGAAATAGAAAAGCAAATTAAAATGATAGAGATAGAAATGCAAGATTCGACACATTCTGGACAATTGAAGAATCAACATAATTCTTTTGAAAAATATAATGAATTAAAAAATGAACTAGATGAAGAAATGCAAAAATGGGAAAATCTTTCAAACGAGCTATCAAAATAAGGAAAATGAAGTTGAAAGCGGGTTAACCCTTAAGGTATCTAAGATGTTCCGTTCAACTTATATGATATGATTTTATTTTGACCTTTGAGAAATTAGATGTTTATTAAAAGATGAATTAATTTTATTGGATTCCCAACGTAAAGTCTTCTTGTTATTAAATACTTTTTTTAAATTAACATTTGAAGTATTATCACTCACAGGTTTGAATAAATTATTAACATAATCTATAGCTTCATCTCCTTTGAAAAATTTTTTAAGTTTGCTGTTATAAGGAGAAAGTAAAGTTAGTATTTCAGGGATACAAACTTTATAATATCTATGATTCCTTCTTATCATTTGAATCAAACCTATAAATGTTTCTTTTTTGCTACAATTGATTAATCCTATTTTTTCCTTTATGAATCTAATAATGATACGAAATGTGCAAAGCATAAAACTAGGTTTTAAAAAGATAATTAAATCTGCCTTCTCAAAACTTTCCAAAACCCATTCATAGTAAACACCTTCTATAATCCAAGAATCAAGAATTAGCAATTGATTAAGTTCCTTTTCTCTAACCTTTTGAGGAGATTTTAAGTCGTAAAATTTATCTGTTTTATCCCAGAATAATTTGTCAAGCTCACACGGACTCACATTAAGAACTTTAGATAGATTAATTGAAGTGTAAGTTTTACCGCTTCCGGCGGCACCAATGATATGTATTTTTCGAATGATTTTCATTTTATTGTAACTCGCAAATTATTGTCAATTATTTTAATTCATTTTACAATTATTTCCAAAATCTTACTTTTGTAAAAGCCTCTTCTAGTTCTCTTAAAATTACGCTTATGGTTAAAGCTGCAATATGAGAGGTGGCAATGAATTTATCAGAACCTAAATTTAGTAAACCGTATTTATCAAACTGTTGTCCTTTATTATTTATCCATTCCTCATAATAACCGTCAAAGAAAGCAAAATCAACTACACCGGATTTTAGACTTTGGCTCAAATCTTTTGGATTAACTACTTTTGGATTGCTGAAATTGAATAACATTAAACCTTTTTTAGCTGAATCTAGAATTTTAGCATTAATGATATAGTGAGAGTTTTTATTATATTCCAAACATAATACTATAATATCACATTCTTGCACTAATTCAATTAAATCTATAAACGTAAGATTATATTTTCTTTCGAGGTGTTCTTTTCTAGTTCGTGAAAAATACAAGATTTTTGATGAAGGAGATATACTACTAACTTTCTCTATCAACTTTGTTCCAATATTGCCTAAACCTATAATTCCTAATTTTATTTCAGAAAGCATTTTATGCGGCTTTTGATACCAACCTCCTGTCAAAAGCCCATCCCTTGAGTGAAAACTATTTGCTATGTTTAGAATTATAGTTCCTAGTGCAAATTCAGCTACAGCGTCTGCGTTAATACCAGGTGTGTTGTCAACCTTAATTTTTCTTGTCTTTGCTGCTTCAAGGTCTATGAAACTATTCGTTCCAGTTCCTAAAACAACAACATGCTTCAACTGTGGTGCTTGTGACATTATTGTATCGTTAATAAATTCTGGTCCACCAATTATGTAATGTTGAACACCTACCAAGTGTTTGATAATGTCATTATTATCAATTGGAGTTCTTAAATGAATAACATTAATGGATTTATGGTGTAAGGGTATATCAAAATCACCAGTGATTAACACTTTAGCATTATTCATAATTTTAAATGCTTAGTTTAAAATTTAGGATGCCAAACATCATTAACCTTCTTTTTTAAAATCAAAGCTTTCACGCGTTCAGATAATCTTGATAAGAATTTTTCTTCGCCAGATCCAGAGAGGGCTTCAATTATAATTTTGGAAATTTCTTTAAAATCAGAAGTGGAGTATCCACGAGATGTTGCCCAAGCAGTACCAATTCTAAGTCCACTGGCATCAGACATTTTTTTTGAATTATCTAACGGAATAGATTGTCTATTACTTAATACTCCTATCTGCTCTAACCTACTCTCTGCTTCCGAACCTGTTAATCCAAAAGCCCTCTTAACATTTACTACTATGTAGTGTTTGTCAGTACCTCCAGTGAATATAAAATTACTTGGGAAGGTATACTCAAGAACTTTGGCATTTGCAAGAACGTCTAAAGCATATTTTCTAAAGTCATCTAACTGAGTAAGTACTAAGGATTGTGCTGTACCCGTAATTTTGCGAAGAGGAAAACTAGATTGAGTCCCTGGATGAACTGCTTTATCAATTATGTCTGATAATTCTTTTTTACAAAGAATTATCCCTCCAAATGGGCCACGAAGAGTCTTATCACTTGACATTGTTACAACATCTGCAATATTAACTATATTTGGGATAACTCCACCAGCCATAAGACCTGCCTCATGTGACAAATCGAACATAAGTTTAGCATTAATGCTATCTGCAATTTCTCTTAGGCGGAGAGCATCAAATAAACGAGGATATGAAGATGAACCGCAGACAATCAATTTTGGTTTCATTTCTAATGCAAGTTTTTGTGCTTCGTCATAATTTATAATTCCTGTTTCCGTTACTCCGTAATGGATAAAATTATAATTTCTACCTGAAAAATTATACTTAAGACCATGAGTCAAATGACCACCAGCTTGAAAATCAAGAGACAGAATTGTGTCTTTATAAGAAAGGAGTGCATGATAAGCAGCTTGATTAGCCTGACTACATGAATGAGGTTGAAGATTCGCATGGTCTGCCTTAAAAACCTCACAAGCAATACTAACAGCTGTTTCTTCCATTATATCATGTAACCTTGCTCCAGCAAATGGACGTCTTCCAACTAAACCTTCTTGAATTATATGTCCAGAGTAAACTGGATTATCAGAAACAGATTTAGGAAAGGCGTTATCACTAGCAATTAAATTAATTACATTGTACTCATAGTTAGTCATCTGCTCACCTAATACATTAAGTTCACCTAATACTTTCATCCAATTTAAAGTTTCAGATTCCACAATACCTTATCTATTAATTATAAAAAACTACTTCATTTAGAATTACTAAGGGTTAATTTCACACTTAATTAATCTTCTTTTATGGGATTTCTCTTGTGGCATTAAATCGAATTTTTCAACCAAAATAGAAAGATTATTATCTTTAAATATATCTCTCAGCCCACTTTCAAATTTCAGCAATATTTTGTTGTTTATATCTTTTGATTTATCGGAAGGAACAACAACTAATATAACCTCGTTAAGCTTTTTTTGCACAATTTGAAACTCATCAATATTTGCCTCCTTAAGAATCAGAGTACTATCATATAATGACATAATCAAATCAGGAGATACTTTGCCAATTATTTGACTATATAAAAACTGATCAGTTCGTCCCAAAAAAGATTGGAGGTGTCTAAATCTATTACCACAAGAGCAACTCTCAGTAGTATCTCCAATTTTTATAATGTCCCCTTGTCTATACCGTATAAACGGCATATATGAATTGTGCAAATTAGTAGCAACTATTTCTCCCATTCCATTCTCATCAGGGTTCAAAACATCTACGCGAACATTATCCTCAACAATATGATACTTTTTTTGATTACATTGCGTAGCAATATATGACAATTCAACAGAAGAGTATTCATCATAAACACTAGCACCAAATTGTTGAGAAATTTTTTGTCTCTGCGCCTCGGTACTTGACTCCGAATTTGTAATAATTGCCTTAATACCAAGATCTTCAGTATCTGTTATTATTGAACCAAGTCGTTCAAGATAACTGGGAAAACCATTAAGAATAATAGGTTTAATTAGGCGGATATGATCAAGAACTGAATGAATCGGGCAATTATTTGAAACGGTAAAAACAGGAAATTGCCCATCCAAAGATGAAAATGGAGGGCTTGCCAGATAAATATCATACAACCATTCTGTACTTCTTCTGGGTCTACCCAATATTTGGTCATAAAAACGAAAATATATGAGCATGTTTTCATCAATAGTTGTTGAGTCTTTAAGTACAGTGAGGGTCTTCCCTGAAGATCCTGATGTTCTAGAAGTATAGCAATCATGAATACTGGGTGCTATGTTAGCTTTACTAAACATATCATAGTTGTCAATTATATCTTTTTTTGATATACAAGGGAGAGAGTTATAATCATCCCATGATATGATGTCCCCCCTTTTATATCCTACTGATTTATATAGTTGGTGATAAAAGGGATGATTTGAAAAAACAAAATCAACTAATAATGATATTCTTTCCAATTGCCACATGTAAATTGAATTAATAGAGGAGTGGGTATTTTCATGAAGAATGCCCCCAAAAATTTCCCACTTCCTTTTAAGTCTCAATTGCATACTTACAGTTTCTGGAACTTTTAGGTTGGTATGAATATGAGTGGCAATATCTTTTATACCAAATGTGTAATTAGAGGTATCAAACATTACAGATTATTTTTAATTTTTTGTATTCCAATTCTTAACGACTCCAAGCCTTTGTCAAAAATAGCATCAGACCGTAATAAAGAAATTCTCACATTTTCTGTGTGTTTATTTTGTGAATTCCAATAGAAAAAACGACCCGGGAGAATCATCACCCCATATTTTTTTAACTCATCTACTAACTGTATATCTGTTAGACCAGAAGCAGAACAATCAATCCATCCCATTGGTATCGAACATGCTCTTTCATTTGTGATAAGAGATAGTGCGGTATCTTTAATTGCTTCAAATAATTTTGCTTTCCTTTTGTCTATTTCCTCCCAGATTATTTTATCTATTCCTACTTGGTGAGTTTTTTCAATTAAATGACTTAAAAGATTAACTGAAAATTTGCTATGACATAGATAAACTTCTTCGTATAGGCATTTTAGTTCTTGGGCTAAAGATTCAGAATATGCCATGAGACTAACTTTTGTCTCATGAGTCGCCCATGTTTTCCCTGTATCTTCAATAACAAGGTAGTCATTACCATTATTTGTAAGTATTTGATAATCATCATAGTTATTTCTTGAGTAGAGTCTAAATGTCTTGTCTATAATTATTGCCACATTCTTGTTTTTACATAGTTCTGATAATGCACGAAACTCTTCTATATTTAATTCAAATCCTGTTGGATTGTTAGGGCTTATTATAAAGATACTCTTTAGATTATATTTATCTATTTTTTTTGATAACACATTCAAGTCTAGTAAGTCTTCTTCTTGAATATCAAAAATTTTCACCTGTCTCCTTTTTAATAGCAGATGTAAGTTATCAAAAGCAGGTTCTAATAACCCTACACTATAACCCTTTGCTGAAAGCCAATCCCCAGCAATGTCAATGGAATTTGATGCTGTAGGACAAAGTGAGTAGTGTTGATGACTTCCTAGAATTGGTGACCGTATTATTCTAGATACAGCTTTTTTAAGACACTATCCCATAAAGTGTGTAAGTAGAAGAATATGGTTATATTTTTAGTTTCATTCTTTCTTCAAAAATAATGATAAATTGGTTAAAAATAATTCCCCAGTCTTTTATCTGCTGTGTCCATTTTTTAGAGACCTCC
>JAPLCZ010000292.1 GCA_026391915.1 Bacteroidota bacterium
AATCTTCATTCCAAAACATTTCTGTGGCAGCACGTGCAGTTGCCAAATCAATAAGTGATGGAGAAGTTGTAAGGCTTACTGTTTTTACTGGTGTGCCTTGGGTTAGGGGAGTGGTGCTGCTTTCCGGCGCTTTAATGCTTCCATTAATAATAAATACGCTTACGTTAATTGCGGTGAGCAGGATAAATCCTGCCAAGATGAGTGTTTGTTTTTTCATAATTGTTTGGTTTGTGGTTAGTGTTATTTTAGGCAAAGTTGAAACTCCAATTTTAGCCCCACAATACCCAAAATCGGGTAGGTACCCCCCCTACCAAAAACAGCGTTTACAAGCTGTATTGGCATATTTCTTAAAATTTTAACTAAAAATCACCCAAATTTGGGCAGATTTTTCTTCACCCTCTGTGTTTTGCGGGTAAAAATGACCGAAACCTCCATTTTTTCTCAAAATATTTTTCATGGGTTGATAATTATCAAAAAACTGCATTTGCAGCTTGAATTTGCATAATATGGTAGCTCCTCACCCAAAATCACCGCCCTTTTGGGGTCATAGTTATCCACAATTTCAGGTTTTCAACAATCAAAAAATAGGAGGTGTTTGGCCTATTCCTCTGCCCCAACCACCACCTCTGCCGGTACGCCAGCTGTTACTTTTGCCACTGCAATTTGCTTTTTACCTTCATAAATATGCAGGGTAAATTTACCCTCACCCAGGCGTATAAATTTAAATTTACCCATTGCCGTGGTGGTTGATTTACGCCTTACAACCCCTGCAATGCGCACTATTAGCCCCTTTAATGGCCTGCCTTCAGCATCTTTTACTACACCTTTTATGGCCGGCACTTCTGTGCTTACCGCCTTCACCCGCCTAAAAAGCCTATACAAATCAAACACATCCCTATGAGTAAGGCGGTAATAATTTATAGCCCTATCCATCTTCTCACGCAAAAGCGTTCTGGCATCAATAAATAATGATTTAAGCCTCTCAGTTGCATTTTTGCCAATTTCAATAGCCTCCTTAGGGCGCCCAATCTGCCCCGTATATTCCACCCCTGCTGCCTTAAAAGAAGCCAGTTTTTCTACCGTAATGCCCATAGGTTCCAGCTCAGTTTGTTTGGCAGCAAGGGCATCATGCAACTCCAAAATAGCCCCTGCAAACTCCCTTTCGCGCATTTTTATGTATTTATAAGGGCGCATATCCGTAACCATTACCATTGAGGTATCATCATTTGCCATCGCCCATCTATGCGCCATATAGCACAAATCAATAGAAGCTTCAATCAAATCATCCTTAAGCTTAATTTTTAATAATCTATAGCCTTTATTGGCACTTTGCTGATTTTCAGTTTCCGAAATAATGGCATCAAACATCTGGTTAAATTCATTGTAAACCTCAACGTAGGGTGTGTAGAAGTCCATTTGGGTATAGTTATCATCCAAAAGTTGCTTCACCAGCCTAAGCATATTAAGGTTATTTTCTTCGTATTGAGTCATGGCTAAAAAGTATTAAAATATATGTTAGATTAATTTGCTGCAAATATAAATAGATTTTTAAAATTACTAAAAAATAATTCTAAATACCATAATTCAATTTTTTTTTAGTATGATAGATTTTATATATACATTGAATTATAAATGTAGTACCAAGATGATATACGTATCTATCTATCTAAATATAAGGAATACATAAAATTAATTATCAGTTACATAGATTGAGTAATCAATATAACATATCAATCTATGTTAAAAATATTTAAGTCTACTATATTCAAATTTGAATCTTAATATAAATAAATTCAATTTATTTAATTGATAATCATAATTTAATAAATAGAAATGTAATCAATATATTTAGTATTTGATCCTATGCTTTTGAAAATTTCATTTATGGTATCATTAAATTAATCTATGTGTATCATAAATTAATATGCATTAAATAAAATGGGTTTTCCACAAAATTGGGTACCTACCCGATTTACGGTATTGCAGCTAAAAAAATAAATTCGGTGATTTGCATCTCACATTTTAACCACACAAACCGAAACAAATTAATTACTTAAAAACATGAAAAGATTAAAACACACACAGAGTATTACATTAGTATCCCGCACAGGGTGTTTAATTATGGAGGGCATTGCTTATGCGTGAAATTGTAAGAGAGAGACTTTTTGAAGAGGATATTAGGCGCATATCTGCATCTCTAACTGATTTGGATGAAATTGACAGCGCTATTGACTGGGCACTTTTGGGGAGCCCACAAATGGAGAAGGCACTTGAGATAGCACCAGAGTATTTTATCTGGAGTATCTCTGAGCTTGCCGAAACTATTCTGCCGCATATGATTGTTTTTTACAAGCATAATCGTACAGAAAACAGAATTTATCTGCTAAGAGCCCGTGAATACTCTGATATAAAAATAACAGAAGAATTTGCAAACTCTTTTTTAGTTGAGGAACCTGCAAGGGTTGCTAAAAGAACAGCGTAAAATGAAATTTAAAAAAATACAAACACAAACACAAATTGATTAGGCTCTTTTTGTACCCTTAAAAACGGCTCTCAGGCATGAGATAGGGGCAGAGGGAAAAACAGCTCTCTGCCCCCAAAAAATGGCAACTAAAAATTAATAAAAACAAAAACTAAAAAGCAAAATTATGAATTCAAACGAAGAAGCACATTTGGATATGTTCCGTGGGGTAAGCCTGGTACTATCTACTTACGAAAATATTTGGGAAGGGGATGCCGTATTTAACACCTTACCTGCCGAGTTGGATGATGTAATTGCGGATATTGAACTGGAAGTGGGTGAGCAAACCACAGACTTAAGTGGTAGCGCACTTGCCAAGCAAGATGCCCGTGATACTACTACCGATAAGGCAATTTCCATGGCAGATGCCGCAATACTTTGGGCAGAGCAAAATGGTAAAATAGTAGAAAAGGCTAAGTTTGATTACACCAAATCGGAGCTTAACGCTATGGGTGATGATGACTTCCTGATAACCATGGGTAAATTTTACACTATGGTAAATACCAATGCCGTTGATTTAGAGGCTTATGGCGTAACAGCAAATATGATATCAAGTTTAAATGCCGGAATTACTGCCTACAGAGGCTTTTTGATACAACCGCAATTTGTACATGGTAGGGCAACAATTGCTACAGATAGGATATCTGCTATTAGAGAAAGAGGCATGAGTTTATTGAATAACCGCATGGATAAAGGGATGGAAAGGTATGCCTCTAGCGCTGATTTTTATGATATGTACCATCAACAACGCAAAATAACTGACCCCAGTGGTGGCACTGTAACAACTGTTATAGTTCGTGCAATGATTGCCGGCACTACTACCCCCTTGGAGGATGTTATTATTACCCTTAATAACCAGCCAGAATTTAACCCCAAAAATACTGAGGCAAATGGTGAATGCACTTTTGCAGGCAGTAGCATAAGCAGCCCAGTTAATGTGCATGGGGATAAGGCCGGGTATCTAGTGTTTAATCAAAATGATAATGTAGTAACCATAGGCGGCACAAATACCATTGTAATATATTTAACGCCGTTATAAAAATATAGGATTTTATCTCCTGCTCTTGATTGTTTAGTGAAAGAAAGGCTGCCCCGTAAGGCAGCCTCTCTTATTTACGGTAAATTTTCAATTGAAAAATGGTAAATGAAACATCTTTGCTTCCTCTTTATATCAATTTACAATTTAACATTTACCCTTTACAATTGAAGTTTCCCCACCACAATAAACTTATCAAACACTGTTTCAGTATGGGGTGCGTCTTTGAGTTCATGGGTTAAATCCTGCCCTGCCCAATGCTCATAATGTTGCCCTTTTTGCCAAAGGCGGCTTTTGGTAACATCATAAATTATCCCTTTATAAGCTACCCAAATTTCGGGTTTATCCTGCCCATTGCGGAGGGCTAATTGGCTGCGGGTGTAGGTTTCCAATTTTAAAATTTTAAAGGGTAAATGGTAAATTGAAAATAGATACAGTTGTTGAGAAGGGAGATTTCATTTAAAATTTTAAATTTCACTTTTACAATTTCTACCATCCCTCCTCCCCTATCAGTGGCACAAAACGGAAGGTATCAAACACTTCTTTTTTGGTGGTGGTTTCAGAGGTTTTTATAATGCGTATCATCTGCTGGGTTTCTTTATCACCAACTGGTATTACTAAGTAGCCACCAACCTTTAATTGTGCTACCAAAGTCTCAGGAATTATAGGGGCGGCGGCAGTAACTATTATCTTATCAAAAGGGGCGTATTTGGGTAGGCCTAATGTGCCATCACCTACATACAGGCGGGGTGATAATTCTAAAAAAGCAAAAATTGTCTTAGCAGTTTTGTGGAGTTCAGGGACCCTCTCAATAGAAAAAACTTTAGCACCCAGCATCACCAAAACGGCTGCTTGATATCCAGAGCCTGTGCCTATCTCCATAATTTTATCTCCTGTTTTTACCTCCAGCAATTGGGTTTGGTAGGCAACGGTATAAGGCTGCGAAATGGTTTGCCCCTTACCAATTGGGAATGCTTTATCCTGATAAGCCTGCTCCCCAAAAGCAGATTCAAAAAAATAGTGGCGGGGCAAAGAGCCTATAACCTCTAAAATTTTAGAGTCAAAAGGGTATTTATCTTCAAGGATTTTCACAAGCTTTTTGCGAAGTCCTTTGAGTTTGTAGGTATCAGTAAAGCTGGCGTCAGTTAGTTTCAATGGAGGGGTTTTTCTAAGCGGCAAAGAAAGATGTTTTCGGCGTGATGCAGATAACCCTTCAGGTATTTTTGTTCACAAATTTTTGCGCCTGTTTCGGCAATAAATGCACTAATGATGTCTTCATTCTCCTCTTTAAATACAGAGCAGGTGATATAGATAAGAGGCTTGCCCGGTTTAAGTTTGTTATAAACATTACGTAAAATATCCATTTGCTTTTGGGTGAAGTCAGTAATGGTTTCTATATCAAAACCCACCAAGTTTTCGGGGTTGCGTGCCCATGTGCCAGAGCCTGTGCAGGGGGCATCAATGATAATTCCATCAAACATGGGGAGGGTAGAGGAAATGGGTTGCAACAAATCGCATTTAAAAACTGACTTTGCTTTTTTGTGGTGGTTGGCGAATCGTTCTTCAAGATTCATGAGGATGCTTGGGCGCACATCGGAGGCATAGAGATTTAGCGTAGGTTCTGCATCCAGCAAACTCAAACTTTTGCCACCAGAGCCGGCACAGCAATCCCACCAAAATTCATTGGGTTTGGGTCGGAAAGATTCAGTAGAAAGTTGCGTGTGCAAATCCTGAATTCTGAAATACCCTTTTTTAAAAGAAGACAAGGAATCAAGTTTTACATCATGCAAAAAGCCGAAGATACCCTGAGTAGGATTTTCCATGATGGTTATCTGCGCAGTTTCTAATTCTGATTGCATCATAGGATCTTTGCCTTTCTCTACTTTTATCCAAACGTAAGGCTGAGAAAAATGAGAATTAAGAAATGAATCTTTCTCTATTTCACTAGAGATTTGAGGAAGGCAAGGGAAGATATCTTCAGTATTAAAGAGAGAAAATTCCTCTTTGACGATAATTAGTTTATCTGTAATTCCATTTACATAATTACTCAAAGAAATACCTTTAAGATGGAGGGTTAAATCTTCTACTGAAAATATAGAAGTCTGAGAACAGAGGAAGTCTGAAATTAGGAGACGGGTTTCAAAACTCTCTTCTCTTAAGGCTCTCCCAATACGAAAATAATGATAACTGAGGTTGCGAAGAACTCTTCTATCCCGTGAGCCTAAATGTTTGTTGGCTCTAAAAAACTCTGAAAGATAGCGGTGGAAAGGCTCTGAATAACTGTACTCTTTTATGATGTCTTTAACTTGCGCAATGCGGTGATGCGATGGGAATCCTGAACTCATTATTTGTGGTAGTCACCGTTTTCAAGTTCCTCTTGGGTGCGAACAAACATTTTATAGAATTCGTAATTCTCAAAATAAAGTACATGCACTGTTTTATTACGCCATGGTGAGCAATCATTTTTCTCAAATTGATAAACGGTATGGAAGGTAGTACGGTTATTATCTGTACTCAAATATCGTTGAAAATATTTGCCGTATTTGCCCATCATTCTGCCGTAAAATAACATTTCATCATAGCCACGGAAACTCCATTCATCTGGCTCATCATTATATTTTTCGCGGTGGGTGGTGGTGAAATTCTTAACGTCTTCATCTTTGTTGTTTACAAAATAGGGTGTAAGCAAATGGAGGTTGTACTTCTGCCAAACCTCCCCTTCCTGCGATTTAAAATAGAGCCATGGGTATAGCCCAATTATAGTCATATCCTTGGCGGAAATCTTCAGCTGACTAAGAATTGCAGAAACAAAAACCTCGTTTTTGGAGGAAATAAAAATCACATTGTCCTCCCAAAAATGGTATCTGGGCGTGATGGAATAACCCGGCAAACCATTCCAATTAATTACTTGCAATGAGTCTGAAAGCTTCTCCTCCACAAATGCTTTTGACATGGGGTTGCTGGCGGTTTTATACTCATTCAACAACATAATTTTATGGTCTTTAAAACCATTGCGCACTACATCAGCTGCCACTTTTCCATAGGTGGATTGGGATGGGTTTGACTCAAAATAGTAGTTGCTTTTAAAGCAAGAATCAATGCTTGCTGCCGGCGAAACCACATTGATTTTATTTTGTTCAGAGAATTTAAGCATTGGCTTAATCTCAATATCGGTAAGGGAACCAAAGACCAAATCCACATCCAATGCTTTGAGAGAATCGCGGATTTTTTTATTGTCGTACCATTTGTTTTTATAAACATCAAACACATAAATCTCCAGATTCATTCCGCACTTTTTCAAAGAATCGGTAGCCATCAAAAAGCCTTTATAAAAACTCTGCCCAATGGATGGAAAGCTTTTATCATGCGCCCCCGTTTCATCACCTTTAAGATTAAAAGGCATCAGCAAGGCAATTTTATATTTCTCTTTTATGGTAACGGGGAAGAGGATATCAAGACTATCCTCCTCCAAACTTTGGGGCTTTTGGGCAGGGTTTATTTGTCCGTCTTTTTCATCAATAATAATTCTTGGATAATCACTTGGTCTTCGGGAATCGTTTGGTCTTTGTTTCTTCTCAGGCATAGGCACAGGCTGCTGCGCAGCACAAGCTGAGAACATAAAAACGACAACCAAAAAAGCAAAGCCTCTTAGCATTTTATTCCCACTCAATTGTGGCAGGTGGTTTAGAGCTGATGTCATATACTACCCTGTTAATTCCTTTTACGCGGTTAATAATTTGGTTGGAGATATTAGCCAAAAATTCATAGGGCAAATGTACCCAATCTGCGGTCATTCCATCCGTAGATTGCACAGCACGTAGGCAAACAGCATTTTCGTAGGTGCGTTCATCGCCCATTACGCCTACAGATTTTACAGGAAGCAAAATTGCCCCCGCCTGCCAAACCTCATTATATAGATTAGCTTCTTTTAAACAATTAATAAAAATAGAATCTACCTCTTGCAGTAGGGCAACTTTTTCAGGAGTAATATCTCCCAAAATACGGATGGCTAAGCCAGGCCCCGGGAAAGGATGCCTGCCTAAAATATTCTCAGGCAGGTTGATTTGCCTGCCTACTCTGCGCACCTCATCTTTAAATAAGGTATTGATAGGCTCTAAAACTTTAAGCGCCATTTTCTCTGGCAATCCTCCAACATTATGGTGAGATTTTATGGTGGCAGAAGGTCCTTTAACACTCACAGATTCTATCACATCAGGATAGATGGTACCTTGCCCAAGCCATTTTACATTCTCAATTTTTTTGGCTTCTGCATCAAACACCTCAATAAAAACTCTGCCTATGGCTTTGCGTTTTTGTTCAGGGTCAGTGAGGTCTTTTAGCGCATCATAAAAAAGTTGTTTGGCATCAACTCCAACTATGTTTAATCCAAGATTTTTATAGGAATCAAACACCTCATCCCACTCATTTTTTCTGAGCAATCCGTTATCTACAAAAATGCAATAAAGGTTTTTATGAATTGCCTGATGAATCAGCAATGCAGCAACGGAAGAATCAACTCCACCGCTTAATCCCATCACCACTTTATCATCGCCAACTTTGGCTTTGATTTCTGTAACCGCATCATTTACATAATGGGCGGGAGTCCAATCCTGAGTACAGCCACAGATATCAACCAAAAAGTTTTTGAGGAGTTGAACACCTTGTAATGTATGGGCAACCTCGGGGTGAAATTGTATGCCCCATGTTTGTTGATTATTAAATTGAAATGCGGCATTGGCAACAGTATCTGTACTTGCAATGCATGTAGTATTTGGTGGCAGATGCAAGATAGTATCTGCATGGCTCATCCAAACCTGAGAGTTTTTTTCTATCCCTTTTAGCAGGGGATTATCTTTAATTTCAGTAATTAAAGCACGTCCATATTCACGGATTTTGGAAGGGGCAACTTCGCCGCCTAATTCCTGCGCCATAAGTTGTGCGCCATAGCAAACCCCCAATACTGGAATTTTGCCAATGTAATTCAGTCCGCCTTTTGGGCAATCTTCAGTGCGCACCGAAGCGGGGCTACCAGAGAGAATTATACCTTTAACATCTGCATCAAGATTGGGTTCATGGTAGTAAGGATGAATCTCGCAATACACATTGAGTTCGCGGATTTTGCGGGCAATAAGTTGTGTGTATTGTGAGCCAAAATCAAGGATAATAATCTTCTGATGCATGGGGCAAAGTTAAGAAGAGGCAGGGGGATAATGGGTAAGAAGCTGCCTTATGAGAATTGGAATTTTCTTTGATTCCAAATACACTTTTAAAACTGGCATTAAAGGCAATCTTGCCTTTTTTTATTTATCCTACGGTACGTGTTTTGGTTTTGCATAAACCTTCTCCCCATTGACATAGGTGGCAATTATTTTTTTATTCCCCATTCCGGCAAAAACAAAATTTTCAATAGTCATTATATCACAATTAAGCATTACAAAATCTGCAGATTTGCCAACAGTAATGCTACCTTTCTCTTTTTCTTCAAAATTTGATTTGGCAGCCCAAATGGTCATAGCTTTTAGTGCTTCAATACGGCTTAACGCATTGATAGGTTGAAATTGCTTTATATAAAACCTAATTGACTCCCTCGTAAATGCAGAATAAAATCCTTCAATAGGGTCAATATCCTCCACTGGAAAATCACTACCGGCAGCTAACCAGCCATTTTGATTGAGTAGGTCTTTATAGGCATAAGCACCTTTAACTCTTTCATCACCTAAGCGTGTGCCTGCCCAAGGCGCATCACTTGTTGCATGGGTGGGTTGCACAGAAGGGATGATGCTATAATCTCCAAACAAATGGAAGTCATTTTTATCTATTACTTGTGCATGTTCTATCCGCCAACGCCTGTCGTTTTTTGTTTTTAACACATCCCTATAAACATTTAATAAAAGCGCATTGGCAGAGTCACCAATGCAATGGGTACACATCTGCCAATTATTATCCAATAGCAGTTTTGCATATTTCTTTAGGGTATCCGTGGGGGTTAATAATAAACCTGTATGCCCATGCTCATCACTATATTCTTTCTTTAGCAATGCCCCTCTAGAACCCAATGCGCCATCAGCATAAAACTTAAAAGCACGTATGGTTAGCCGCGGGGTTTTTATGGTGCCGTGTTTCTTAAGCCACATATAGTTTTCATGCGTGCCACTCAACATTAAGTACACTTTGATTTTTAATGCACCTGCCTTTTGCATCGAGTCAATAAGTTCTGCATCCTGCCAATCTAATCCTGCATCATCAATAGTAGTTAGCCCTACTGCAAGGCAGTTTTTTTCTGCCTCCAATAAAGCTCTTATTTTTTGTTGTTGGGTGGGTTTGGGGATTACCTTTTCTACCAAATCAACTGCGTTATCTATCAGCACCCCGCTAGGTTCGTTTGTAGAATGATTAATGATAATTTCACCGCCCTCAACTTTTGTATTGATAGTAATCCCTGCTCTCCGTAATACCTCTGAGTTTACCCATGCTGCATGTCCATCAACCCGTTTTAAAACCACAGGGGTATGCGGGAATAAAACATCTAATTCATCTTTTAAAGGGTAGGAAGTATTCTTCCAATCGTTTTGGTCCCAACCTCTGCCCAGCAACCATTCAGGTTTTCTTTCATCATAAAATTTCTTGACTATTTCTATTACCTCTTCCTGTGATTTGGTGTTCACCACATTCACTTTTTGCAGCCCCAACCCATAGCCTAAAAAATGACAATGTGCATCAATAAAACCCGGGTAAATGGGTTTGCCTTGCGCATCAATTTCAGTTTTTGATTCGTAAGTTTTAAGTATCTCTTTGGTGCTGCCAACTGCAACAAACTTCCCTTGGTTTACAGCAAATGCTTCTGCCTTGGGGTGGGTGGAATCTACCGTATAAACTACGGCATTAAATACTATTAAATCCACCTTTATTTTGGCGGATAATGTTACAAAAAAGAAAGAGAGTATAAGCGCTAAACCAACTCTCTTCATCACTAAAATCTTATTCCGGTATTGAGTTCTATTGCCTGCACATGCAGCCTTTTGGTATCCCCTAATTGCGGGTAAGAAGTATAGAGCCATTGCACTTTTGCAAACGGAATTACATGGGGTTTGTGGTAATAGTTAACGCCCAACTCAAAGCGGGTATTATGCCCAAACCAGCTACCACTCATGCCTCCATATTTAAGACTATTAAGCATTAATGCATATCCAAAAAAAGGTATCATCTTTTTGCCCTTAGTTAACTCATGCCTTACTGTCCACCCATAACTTAAAACGGTAGATGATTTCTGAGATTTATTATCTGCAAACATCATTGTGTAGCCTATTGGAATGGTGATATAAGCCGCTGCATGTTTGCCATTAAAACCTGATACCTGCCACGCATAATCAAAGAGTGCGGTGATACCAATATTCGCTTTGTTTTCAGCCAATGATTTTGGCAATGCTGTGTTGCCACTGTAGATGGTGGAGTATATATACCTTCCGCCAACCTCAATAGTTTTTTGTTTGGGAGATTTCTTCAATTCTGTTGTTTGAATGTCTTGCGCATTCATGTTAAAAAAGGCAATTAAAAATAGCAGTGTAATAATTTTATTCATGTGGCAAAGGTAGCTGTGCAGGGGGTGAAGATTAAAATATCGTTAGGTTCCTAAGCTCTATACTCCCCAAAAACATTGCGCATAGCATCCGCTATTTCGCCAAGGGTGGCATAATGCTCTACTGCATTTAGGATATAGGGCATTAAGTTGCTGCCATCTTTGGCAGCGGTTTCTATATTTTGCAAGAGAGAAAGTACTTTTTCATTGTCCCTCTCTGCTTTTAGTTTGTTGATTTTATCTGTTTGTATTTTGCGGATGCTATCATCAACACGGAAGAGTTCTGTTGTATCATTTTCCTCTACTATAAATTTATTAACGCCAACAATAATCTTATCTCCCCCTTCCACTGCCCGCAAATGTGCATAGGCAGCATTGGCAATTTCTGCTTGTATGTAACCCTCTTCAGTAGCTGCTACTGCACCTCCTTTAGCATCTATCTTTTGTATGTAATCAAAGGCTTTAGCTTCCATTTCATCGGTTAGGTTTTCTACAAAATAACTTCCGCCAAGAGGGTCAACGGTATCTGTTACGCCACTCTCAAACCCAATAATCTGTTGGGTGCGCAATGCCAATTGTGCGGCGTTTTCTGTAGGTAAACTCAGGGCTTCATCATAACCATTGGTGTGCAGGGATTGTGTGCCGCCAAGCACGGCAGCCAATGCCTGTATGGTAACCCTGCTAATGTTATTCATGGGTTGTTTTGCGGTGAGGGTGCTGCCTCCCGTTTGGGTATGGAATCGCAACATCATTGCTTTATCATCCGTAGCGCCAAGGTCTTTCATCATCTTTGCCCACATGCGCCTTGCCGCCCTGAATTTGGCAACTTCTTCAAAGAAATTATTATGGGCATTAAAGAAAAAAGAAAGGCGTTTGCCAAATACGTTGATGTCCAATCCTTTTTCAAGGGCTGCTTTTACATAGGCTTTTCCATTGGCAAGGGTAAATGCCAATTCCTGCACAGCAGTGCTACCCGCCTCCCGAATATGGTAGCCGGAAATGGAGATGGTATTCCACTTTGGCACTTCGGCAGCACAGTACTCAAAGATGTCAGTAATAATGCGCATGGAGGCTTTGGGGGGATAAATATAAGTGCCCCTTGCGGCATATTCTTTCAGCAAATCATTTTGTATTGTGCCTGAAATTTTCTTTACATCAGCACCTTGCTTTTTGGCAAGCGCTATATACATTGCCAATAAAATAGAAGCAGTAGAATTGATAGTCATTGAGGTGGTGATTTTCTCCAACTCAATTCCATCAAAAAGGGTTTCCATATCTTTTAAAGAATCAATCGCCACGCCTACTTTGCCTACTTCTCCTTCTGCAAAAGCGTGGGTGGAGTCATACCCAATTTGGGTGGGTAAATCAAAGGCTACACTCAAGCCCATAGTTCCTTTTTGCAAAAGATAATGGTATCGTTTGTTGGATTCTTCTGCCGTAGAAAAACCTGCATATTGGCGCATGGTCCAGGGTTTATCACGGTACATAGTGCTATGCACCCCGCGTGTAAAAGGGAAGTTGCCGGCATCAGGATGGATGCCCTTCCACTCCGTATAAATTCTTTTTATTTCAATGCCTGATTCGGTATTGATAGTTTTGTTTTCTGCGTCAGTCATTCACTACAATTATCCTTTAAAACAAATCCACCACTTCTCTCTTTACATGCAGGAGTGCAGTGTAAGAAGGCGGGTGTTCCATTTTCATAAATTGGTCAAAAATAACTTTGCTAAAGTCAAGCGCACTGGCGTCTTCGGGTAGCATATTAAAAGCGATATTTATCATTTTAATAGTATCCTCTTTGGCGTGTTGAACTGCATCCCAGGTCTCTGGGGTTACATAAATTTGCTGGGACAGATTGTGCTCAAACTCTGCCCTAATTTCATGCACAAGGGTGCTGTATAAATCAGCGGCATCCATGCCTGGTCTTTTTACCCTAAGTATTATATTTTGTACTGATATCCTCTCTAATAAAAGTGTGAGCCTTTCATACGCTTGCAGGCGGATGGGCAACACCACTTTTTCACTGCTGATATGGAACTCATGTTTGCGCTTTTGGGCTTCATTTTCAAAATGCTTCCCTAGCATTAGCACTACAAGTACTGTAACTATCCCCATGGGTATAGCCACTAAAATCAGGTTCATCAGGAATACATTTTCATTCATAATTTTAGTATTTTATTGTTTGAAATCTATGCAAGTTAAGGTATTTATTCAGGCAGTTTTGCGGGTTTCCTCATTATAAGTTCTTCGGTAATTTCCGGCAGGTATTTGTGTTCCAGTTTTCTTACTTTAGCAGCTATTGAGTCGGGGGTGTCATTCTCCAAATCTATGGGTACTGTCTTCTGCAAAATAATGTCTCCCTTATCATATTCATCATTTACATAATGAATGGTCATGCCTGTTTCTATTTCAAGATTATTCATCACGGTTTCATGAACAATACTGCCATACATTCCCTTGCCGCCATACTTTGGCAATAGGGATGGATGCATATTAATTATCTTATTAGGGTAGGCTAAAATTATTTCTGTAGGTACCATCCAAAGAAAGCCTGCTAGCACAATAAAATCTACTTCAAGTGCTTTTAAAACAGCCAGCACAATGCCGCTGGAGGTCCATTGCTCTTTGGTTACAATTACCACTGGAATATTGTATTTTTCTGCTTTTTTGATAACGGGTGCAGTGCTGTTATTGCAGAGTAGCATCCGCAATTGTATGTGCGGGTGTTCATCAAAATACTTAAAAAGCACCTCGGCATTGCTGCCAAACCCCGATGCAAATACAGCTATATTTTTTTTAAATTCCAAAAGATTAATGTTGAGTGTTGGGCAAAAGCAAATTTGCTTTTGCGTTATTAATCAGCAAAGCTATTTGTATTAAATGGTATAAAACAAATTAGTTATTTATAAACATTAAACTCATCCGTGGCCGTGGCATTTTTGGGGAGCTTAAGTTTAAAATCTTTGTTTAAAAAGAAACGTATAAAGTTACCACTGCTTAGGCTGGTTAGCAGTGCCATTATAGTAAGGGCCACAAATATTTTTTCGTTGATGATGTGCGCTTGCAACGCAAGTAAACCAAGGATAATTTCCATAGCACCACGTGCATTAATCCCAAAGCCAATGGCAAGAGATTCATAATTACTGAGCCCGCCTAATTTGCTGCCAATAAAGCCGCCGGAAATTTTAGAAACAAAGGCTATAACCAGTACCACCATCAAAATTGCTAAGTCAAAATTCTCAACAAAATTTACTTTTAAACCAATAGATACAAAGAAAAGCGGGGCGAAAATATTGGCTACAAACTCATGGATAATCTCTTTGGTTTTTTGGGTGAACTGCATACTTTCGCCAAATGCCATACCCATTAGGAAAGCCCCAAATACAGCATGTACTCCCAGATATTCTGTAACTACCGCCCCAATAAAACACATACCCATAGCAATGGTAACCATACTCCCCGGGCTACTTATTTTTTTGCTGATGTAAGAGAATAGCTTACTGAAAATAAATTTAAAAACCGTAAGAACCACAATGGCAAAAAGTGTGGTGAGGAGAATTGTCATCCCAATGGTTGGCTGCCCAATGCTATGCACTGATGTTGGCATCATACTCAATGTAACCGAAAACAAAATCCATCCTGCAAAATCATCAAGCATAGCGGAGGTAATAATCAGTCCACCGACTTTTGTATTGAGGAGGTTTAAGTCCATTAAAATTTTGGCAATAACGGGCAGTGCGGTAATGGAAAAAGCCGTTCCCATAAACAAAGAAAAAGTAATCTTATAATCAGGATTACTCATCCCGAAGAAATCATACAGATACCAGCCAGCGGTTAATCCAATCCCCATAGGTATTATCATCCCTACTAGGCTTATAAATAATGCCGACCTGCCATTAGTCCAGATGAGTGGCAACTCCACCTCCATCCCAGAGATAAACAAAAGCATAATTAGGGCAACTGTATAGATGCCATCCATACCTACTGAGGCGCTGGTGTGGGCAACGAATAAGTGATTAAAAGTTTCGGGGAAAAAGTGACCGAATAAACTTGGACCGATTAAAATCCCCCCAATTATTTCACCAACAATAGCAGGTTGTTTTAAGAGTTTGCAAACCTCCCCAAATACCCTTGAGGCAATAAGCAATGTGCTCAACTGAATGAGAAAAAACAATACATCACCACTTGCCATTTTGTGTATCATTTTATCAGCAGGAGTTTACAAGGTAGCTCAAGTAATGTGTACTCAATATCATGCGGGAAGATGCGGTCAAAAATCCCCAACTTAAATTCAGGGTAGGAGTCTATCAATAAATCTGCTTCTACCTCTTTGGTAAACTGTACCAACGCCAAACCAGAATGCCCCTGCAAAATTTTCATTTCTATATTGGCAGGCAAATCCGGGATTTCATCCAAATGCTTTTGGATAAACCCAATTTCTGCTGCATCCATCTGGGCTTTTAGTTCCTCTGATTTCTGTTCAGAGAAATACCTTTTCATGGTGAATTCAGAGGTGGTGATAGCGGCCTCCTTAACCACATAAATTTTCTCTGCACCTGCTTTTTGGGCATAGTCAATCCCCACTTCCAATACCTTTTCAGGATGGTTTTCAGAGATAGAAATCACCACCTTTTTTATAGGCTTTGGTGGATTAGAGGGGTCAGGGATTAGCAATATAGGGCTGCCTGATTTGCGGGCTAAAGTGCGGGCTACACTGCCCGAATAGTATTTAAAAAAGGTCTCCTTTTTCAGTGCCCCTGTTACCAATAAATCAATCTCTTCTTTCTCTGAGAGGGCAGTGAGCACATTCAATACATTGCCTTCTTCAAAGATTACTTTGCTGCAATCTTTCAATTGCATTTCATCCAATAATTTTTCTAATTGCTGTTGCCCTTCTTTATCCGGCTCACCTGCATGTACCAAAAACAAATTGGCATCATACGCCATGGCAAGTGCCTTTACCTCTGCCAGCAATTTGGGCAGTGTAGGGGAGAAACTAAATCCTAATCCTATGTTTTTAAATTTGGAAATGGCAGTATGATTTTCACCGCAAATTAGAGGGGAAAAATCATATTAAATGCTAAGAAGAAATTATTTTATCAACACGAAAAAAGACTAATGTGCAAATACCATTTTGGGTGGCTTGCTGAAATTCTTTAGTGTGCGATAATGTGAGCCTATAGCTTTGGCAAAACTGTTTTGGTAATGGAACCTCACATCAAATTCCTTGGCGGTAATTTTCAAAATCTCATGGATGGCGGGGTAGTGTATGCTGCAAATATTGGGGAAGAGGTGATGCTCTACCTGAAAGTTTAGCCCGCCGCTATACCACGTCATGATGGGGCTTTTTACAGCAAAGTCAGCAGTGGTTTCCATTTGGTGGATTGCCCACGCGTTATCAATAAAATTTGGCGCTTCTGCGGTTGGTAGTGGGTGGTCAGTTTCTTCCACTACGTGTGCTAATTGAAAAATGATACTCAAAGTAAATCCTGCAAATACATGCATCAGTACAAAGCCTATAATTACATAGTAAAAAGGCACAGGCAACACAATCATGGGTATGATTAAAATATAAGTATAGTAGAGGGCTTTGGTAATTATCAGTTTCACCACCTCAAAGGTTGGATGGTTGGTGCCGGTTTTAGGATTATTAGCGCCTTGATATTGGAAAAGTTTCCCGAAATCATTGATGAAAACCCATAGCATGGATTGCAAACAATAGCCAATAAAAGCAGTGATATGCTGCACCCTATGGTACCAATGGTACGGTGCATGAGGGGAAAACCGAAGGAATTTACTTACATCCAAATCATCATCATGCTCAAAGATATTTGTATAAGTATGGTGCAGGATGTTATGCTTCAATTTCCAGAGGTAATCATTAGCACCAATCAAATTAAAACTATAGCCCAACCATTTATTTACCGTTGGGTTTTCGGAGTAAGATGCATGTAGTGCATCATGCCCAATACTGAACCCAATACCCGCATAACCCAAGCCCATTACCACGCAGCAAAGCAACATTGCCCAATTAGGCAGCCCTGCAAAAAGGATAAGAAAGTATGGGATAAAAGTGATGGCAAAAAGGCTGACTGTTTTGGTAATCATGGCGCCATTTGCCGCTTTGGATAGGTTATTTTCTGTGAAGTATGAATCTACTCTGGCGCGCAGGGTGCTTACGAAATCTTTACCCTTTGCGTTGTTGAATCTTATTTTTGACTTAGCCATTATAGTTGGTAGTTATTATTGACTGCAAAATTAAAGTATTTAAATTTAATGGAACAATGATAGTTATCAGTTGGGGTATACACAGAATTCAGATTAGGGCAATAAGAACAGTAATTTCAAACATGAACTAAATACAAAAAAAACCTCCCCGACCAAGGGGAGGTTTAACCACTAAACCTTAACAATTTTACTTGCCAGCAGGATTTTTACATCCTCCTTTTTATATTTAATTTCTGTTAAGAACAACTTTGGCAGCCTCTTTCATGGTTGCTTTAGCCGTGTGGCAAGCTTTTCCTCATTTTACTAAGCCTAAAAATCTTACGGGATTTTTGCGACCTAAGGATACTTTTTTAAAACAACCTTACGGGGCTGTTTTGGTTTTCTTTACAAGCCTTACGGGGCTTGATTTTGTTTTGCTGAAACCTTACAGGGTTTCTGCTTTTGTGTTTATGCCTGCCTTACGGGGCGTGCTGTTTTTTTTTGTAAAGGATAAGCTTACGGGCTTACTACCTTTTAATTTTAAAAAGAAGCCTTACGGGGCTTCTTTTTGTTTTGTGCTTAAAACCTTACGGGGCTTTTAGGCGGTTTTTTGGAGGAGACCTTACGGGGTTTCTCTCCTTTTGTTTTTAAAGAAGCTTTACGGAGCTTCTTTGGATTTTGCCAAGAATCTTACGGGATTCCTGAGCCTGTGTTTTGCTGAAACCTTACGGGGCTTCTGCTTCTGTTTTTCAGGGAAGCCTTACGGGGCTTCGGTTTGGATTTCTTTATTTCTTTAAACCTTACGGGGTTTATTTTCGGTGTGCCTTACGGGGCAAACTTGAAACTGAAATCAGTGTGTAAAAGTTTCTCTCAATAAGTTAAAAATTTTTGTTGTTCTAAATCAACGATACAAAGATGCAGTGCCAACCAACCGAAAAAATAGTAGCCTACATCTTTCAGGCACATTTGTAAGAGTTTTAAATTTTGTGTTGAATTTTTGTGAAGGCTGAGTATGCACATATGTGCTGGAATGAAGGATTATTTTTAATATGAAAAAAATATAACGGTTTCTGTGGATGTAATAAGTTGTGGGTTGGTGAAGGGTTTTTAGGAAATTCTAACTAAAAATGTGAAGGGAAAATAGTGCTCCCTTCAAAAGCATTACGATATCCTCAAAAGTTTGCAGGAAAACTTATATCCCCAAAAGGGTACATACTATATATAATAAACAATGCTCCTTTAATTTTATCAATTCAATGAATTCGTTAAAAAGTATTTATTCTCTTAATTTGCATAAAATTTCCAGCGTGAGAAACTCTATACTGCTTAGTCTCCTTTCTATTATTGTTTTTACAAACCTGCATGCAAATAATGCAGACGTTTTTAGTATTGATAGGGCTCAGTTTAAAGCTCAGTTTAATGAGGTATTGCCCTTAGAAAATAAAATTTCGGTGGAGGGGGTTACTCTTTCTCAGTTAGAGATTAACCACCCACAACTTATTGCCAATGCCAATATTGATGTGGCAAAATCTAAATCCAAAGTTATTATGAAGTTGGTGGATGATGAGCCTGAAAGCAAGGTTTGGGTGTATGTAGCTATTGGTGTAGGTGTATTGTTACTGGGTAGCGTTTTAGGTTGCTTTTTGGGAGGATAAATTTCTTTATCAATGTGCTTAAGAGCCTACCTCCTACCCTGCTTTATCTTCTTTTCATTTAGTTTATTTTCTCAAACTCACAGCCGCATTAAAGCGGATTTCACTATCAAAGAAAAGACTTTGGAGGGGAAGAATCTCCTAGTAAGTGGCAGTGTTTATTATGATATCAACCAAAAGAAAATAGTGTATGATATCAGCTTCCCTGAGAAGGAAATTTGGGTAATTGAGGACACTACCTTCTATCAAATTAGCAAGGGGAAAATTACCCACAGAAATAAAGCAACCCTATTGCCGGAGACTTCTGTTTTTCATTTATCCATCACCAATAACCTAGGTGATTTTGGACTGAAGAATAGATTCTATAAAATTACTGATGTGCAAAAGGAAGGTGACATGGTAATTACCGCACTTACTCCCCCTACTAAATATTCAACCTCATTAAAGAAAATTCTTATCTCTCAAAAGCAGCGGATGCTTTATGGTGTTGCCATTTATAACCATAAAAATCAATTGACGGTAAAAGAGATTTACTCAGAATATAAAAAAGTACAGGATATAAACTTCCCTGTGGAGTTGATGCAAATCACTTATAAAGGCAAAAAGGAAATCAACAAACTCACCACCTACAAAAACATAGTATTGGATGAAAAAGACAATAATTCTTTTTATAATTATAAGCTGCCTCGCTAATGCTTTTGCCTTTGCCCAAAGCAAGGCAGAGATTGAGTTGATGAAGAAAGTTCCGCTGAATCCTGAGTTAATGCCGCATGTATTTTCTAAGGTAGGTGGGACACCAAATACGGCTGAAAAAGAACACTACCCCGATTATACTTTTACCAAACAAAACAAAAACCCTTTTCAGTTTGCTTTTTCAGGGCTCTATATTGGGTATAAAAATTTCGTCTCTCCGCAAGATGTAATCTCTTGCGCTTTTAAACCTTCTTGCTCTGAATACGGGATGCAGGCAGTAAAACAACTGGGCATATTTATAGGCATCATCAATACTTTTGATAGGCTGCAACGCTGCAATGGATTGAGCAAAGAGAAATATTGGTTTGACCCCGATTCGCATTTACTCTATGACCCCTTATGAAGATATCCATCTTCATCATCTGTTTATTAATTACTAAAATTTCCTTTGCCCAAAAGGGAGATTTATTCAATGCGGAAAACACTTTAAAGTACTCTGCTTATCTGCTGCAAAACCAAAAATACAAAGAAGCAATTCCTGAGTTGGATAGACTTTGCACCATGCAACCAACCTCAGATTCTTTGCAAGCATTATTATTAAAATGCTACCGCAAAGCTGGGGATTATAAAAATGGGATTATAAAAGGTACGAAGTACATAGGTCTCTCCTCAATGACAGAATATATAAGCCTCCTTTTACTAACCGAAAATTATGGCAACGCAGAAGAAATCCTTTTACAGAATTCCGGACGCCATAGTCCTAAAGAAAAGGTATTATTCCTTCAATCTCATCTACTGCGGCACAATTGGGATGTAGCCAAAACCATCATTACAGATGATGAATTTACTTACCACCCCAATGCCGAATACTACCTCAACTTCATCAACCAAAACAAAAACTTCCATTACAAAAAACCCATGATTGCCGCCGGACTTTCTGCCATTATCCCCGGGCTGGGCAAAGCCTATAGCCATGATTGGAAAGATGGAATTATCTCCTTTATCACCATTGGCAGTTGCAGCTATTTAGCCTATAAAGGCTTTGAGAAAAAAGGCACTGCAAGCGCATTGGGCTGGATTTACGGCGGACTTGCCATTGGCTTTTACAGCGGCAATATCTATGGAAGTTATAAATCTGCCAAAGGCTACAACAACCGCCACAACCAAAAAATAAAACATGAAATTGAAGCACTTATTATTGCTGATTAGTTTTTGGTTGATGGCTGCAAAAGGGGAATCTCAAACCCTATTGCAAACTATGGCTAAGGCGGATTCATTAGCTGCCTTGGGGAATAATGACTCCGCAATTTCTCTGTATAATAGAGTGGCGTTTTTTGGTGATGATGCCATAAAAGAAATTGTTTATAGTAAGGCGGCGCAATGCCATCTGGCAGCGCAACAATATAAAGAAGCCGCCAATTGCTATGAGTTGGCATCACGGCTGCAACAAAATGATTCTGCCAAAACAAAGGCTATCCTCAATAAAGCCTCTTGCCTTTTGCTCAATGGTGATTATGGTTTTGCTTTGGCAGATTTATATAGCATTAAAGATTCCATCGCCCCGAGTCTACTTAAATCCAAACTATTTTACCAAGGCATTGCCTGCTTTGGTATTGGTAAGTTTGAGGAATCAGAAAAGTATTTCATTGCCTCAATCCACAATGCGCCGGACTCTATAAAACAGAAAATCCATCAACTTTTTATGGAGAATAAAAGGATTCACCTAAGCCCAAACCTTGCCCGCGTATTAAGTATCATCCTCCCCGGGGCGGGGCAGCTTTATGCAGGAGACTTTAAAAACGGACTCAGTTCTTTATTGGTGGTTGGGGGCTTTACTGCCCTTGCTATAAATACCGCCATAGTATATTCAATACCTATTGCAGCACTTGCCACAGGCAGTTGGACACTGCGCTACTATGCAGGAGGGTTTCAAAGAGCCACCACCATCACCCAAAAAAGAATTAATAAAAGGCGACAAAAGATTTATCTGGAGGTGCTGGGGGTGGTGGGTGGTTAAGCAATACCTTACTTTCTAAAAGATCTTTAAAAAAAACAAAGAGACTTTCCACCCCCTTTAGGAACATCAAAAACATCATTAAATCACTTTAATCAGCCGTTAAGACGCCCAAAATACCTATCTGCATTCTTGCCGTATCGGTCAGTAAGCCCCAAAATCCTATTATGAGTATTGGAATAGCAGTCAGTAGTGCTAAAAACCCTATCAGTAGAGTTTGAATATGCTACGGCAATGCTACCGACTGCTACGGCAAGTGTACAGACCACTATTTTAACCGCACCGACTGCTACGGCAATACTACTGATTACTATTCCAACTCTACAGACAACTACCCAACCGTACTGACTGATACGGCAAGTGTTATAAGAACTACGGCAATGCTACTGACTGCTTTTTATTTCTTTATAAGCATTTACCCATTCACTCAAGATATCATCTTGAGTAGTTTAACGGTATTCTGGATTTATTTTTTCGTAACAACTAATAACTGACAACTATTAAAATCCTTTTACCTTTGGGCTTCGTAAGTATGCTAAAAATAAACGGCTATGTATTTAAAATTTCAACTCGCGATTCTTCTCATTTTTGTCATTGGCTTTAGCGCCTGTGGGCAAAGCAACAAGAACAAAAAAACATCAACCAAAAAAGAAAATAATAAAATGACAACTGATAGCAAAAACCTAGATATTGCAACCTTTGGCGGGGGGTGTTTCTGGTGCACAGAAGCAATTTTTCAAGAATTAAAAGGGGTGCAATCTGTAACTAGTGGCTATAGTGGCGGGGCAAAACCCAACCCCACTTATGAGCAAGTTTGTTCTGGCGCAACGGGCCATGCAGAGTGCACCCAAATAGTTTATGATGCCACTGCTATTACTTATGATGAGCTTTTAGAAGTATTCTGGAAAACCCATGACCCAACTACCCTCAACCAACAAGGTGCTGACCACGGCACACAATACCGTTCTGTAATTTTTTATCATAATGAAAAACAAAAAGAACGTGCTGAATACTATAAAGCAGAACTTACCAAACAGGCTGTTTACCCCAACCCTATTGTTACAGAAATAACTGGCTTCACGCACTTCTATGCGGCAGAAAACTACCATCAGGATTATTATAATCAAAACAAATCACAAGGTTATTGCAATTTTGTAATCACCCCCAAAGTAGAAAAATTCAGGAAGGTATTTAAGGATAAATTGAGGAAAGAATAAGACAACTTCTTTCCAATCTAAAACACAAAAAGGATAAGCTGCGAAGCCTATCCTTTTTTATTTTTAGTGCCCACGAAGAGACTCGAACTCTTATACCACTAAAGGCACTACCCCCTCAAAGTAGCGTGTCTACCAATTTCACCACATGGGCAATGGCATTAAATGCAATCAATAAATCCTGCAATAAAAATGGCGGGAATCTTTTACAATAATGGTGATCCCGTTTGGATTCGAACCAAAGACCCACAGCTTAGAAGGCTGTTGCTCTATCCAACTGAGCTACGGGACCAGATTAATTTGAAATTCTAAATTTGAAGTTCAAAGATTAAAAAAACTAATTTCAAATTCAGACCAAACCAGGTGCGCTAACCGGACTGCGCCACACCCCGAAAATATTATCAATCTATTATTAAAAAAAGAACTCTTTACTCAGAGAAGAAAGATGAGTTATAAAACAAATCTCACTACTACTGTTTTCTAAGCGGAGAGGGAGGGATTATTCATGCGTATCATTTTTTTATCAATGGTATTCATGAACCCTACCTTCTATTACTGCTTTTCCAGCGGAGAGGGAGGGATTCGAACCCTCGGTACAGTTTAATCCGTACGACAGTTTAGCAAACTGCTCCTTTCGGCCACTCAGGCACCTCTCCTTTAAGGGAGGGCAAAAGTACAACTATAAGAAAAACTAAGAGCTATTCCTGCAAAAAAAGTTGAAGATTACTTTTTCTTCTTCGTTTTTTTGCCTGATTTAGATTTGGATTCCAACTTTTTAGGTGTAAAATCTGAAGGAAGTTGAATAGGTTGCCATTCTGCAATTTGAACTGTTGGGCGTTCTGAGGTTCTGTTTTTAAATCCCTGAAGCAGGAAATCCATTGGTGATGCATCTTTAATGGGAGTTAAAATAGCATCGGGTTCTTTGATGAAATTGATTCTATCAATCTTGCGGTCTTTCACTGAAATTTTAATATCAGTTGATGAAATTTTGTTTACTCCAACATAGGCTTTCTTTTCATCGCGGGCATAGTAGATGCTTTCTCCATTTCCTTTTACATTGATTTGAGAAAGTTGGTTATCTACAAAAAAAGCTTTCATATCTCTGCCCTTTACCTGAGAAAACCTTTGGGCATCTTCTGGCGTTAGCATAAAGGCTTTTTGTTTAAATCTGCCTTA
>JAPLCZ010000276.1:0-5000 GCA_026391915.1 Bacteroidota bacterium
TTCCTTCTCCTTTGGAGAAGGTGTCCGCAGGACGGATGAGGTAATAAAGAAGTACCCCCCTCCTCTCCGTATCTTTGCCCAAGAATTTCTATCTATTTTAATGAGTAAACACGGAAAAGTGCTGGTAGCTATGAGTGGCGGTATTGATAGTACCGTAGCTGCGGTAATGCTTAAAGAGCAAGGTTATGAAGTTATTGGCATCACCATGAAAACATGGGATTACCAAACCAGCGGAAGCACAAAAAAGGAGACGGGCTGCTGTTCTCTGGATTCTATTAATGATGCCCGCGCCATTGCCGTAGAGCATGGCATACACCATATGATATTGGATTTGAGGGATGAGTTCGGGGATTTTGTAATCAACAATTTTGTGGATGAATACATGGCTGGCAGAACCCCAAACCCATGTGTGCTTTGCAATACCCACATCAAATGGCAGGCGCTACTAAAGAGGGCTGATATGCTGGGTTGCGAGTTTATTGCCACGGGGCATTATGCCAAATCAAGGTTTGAGAATAACAGATATATAGTATCTCGCGGGTTGGATTTAAACAAAGACCAATCTTATGTGTTATGGGGATTAAGCCAAGCAAGTTTGGCAAGAACGCTATTGCCTCTTGGCAAATATCATAAGCCAGAAATCAGGGAGATTGCCCTTGGCTGGGGCTATACTGATTTGGTGAATAAATCAGAAAGCTATGAGATTTGTTTTATCCCTGATAATGATTACCGTGCTTTCTTAAAACACCGCATCCCGGGGTTGGAGGCTCAGGTTGATGGCGGAGATTTTATACTTACGGATGGCACTGTTGCAGGCAAACACAAAGGTTATCCTTTCTATACCGTTGGGCAACGCAAGGGGTTGGAGATTGCCCTTGGCAAACCTTATTTTGTAACAGAAATTGACCCCGAAACCAATACCGTTTATCTAGGTGAGGAGGAAGACCTCCAACGCCGCGGCATGTTGGTTAAAGACATCAACCTTAGTAAATATGAAACCATACCTGATGGGCTGGAGGTACTTGCCAAAGTGCGCTATAAAGATAAAGGCGCTATGGCAACCTTATATAATGCTGATGGCGGGATAAAAACCATATTTGAGCATTCTGTTTCTGCCATTGCACCCGGCCAATCTGCCGTTTGGTATGAGGGTGATGATGTAATTGGCGGTGGGCATATACATGGCAGTTTTGATGTGTAGGGGGAGGGAGTTTAAAGTTTCATGTTCAAAGCCCGCCTGACCACATTCGGGCAGGTTTAATGTTGGGATGCTTCGTGCCTTAGCATGACACACGGTTCAACCTCCTGCTGAACTTGGAAACTGCCGTCATCCTGAACGGAGTGAAGGAACTCTGTTCCCTCATAAAATAATTTGACCTCAATGTTCCTTTTACCCATCCACCCCTCCATTTACTGCCAAAGTGGCAGCGGTAGCGTAAAAGTTCTGCCCAAATGACCTACCCTGTATTGTCTTTTGCATTGCAGCAACTGTTTTTTGCTCTGCGGCAACTGTTTTTTGCATTGCAGCAATCCTCTTTTCAATTACCCAGTAATGCTTTTTTAATTACTGTTGATGTTGGATGAGCTACCGCAAAAGGATTTTATACAGCAGCCATTGCTTTTTGCTATGCTATAAAATAATTCCTCAAAAAAACCTTCGTATTAAAACCTCTTTTATCTTTGCTATAAAAAAACACATAAAACTATGCAAGAACTCAAAAGAAACTATGATTATGCTGATTCAGCATTAGTACTAAAAGTAAGCGGACAGATAACCTCTATTCGCCGCGATGCCACCGAATTTTTAACACTTGGCGTAACCGCCACCAATGTGAATGATTATGAAACCGAAAATGACGATTTTTTGGATTTTATAACAGATGATGAACAACAAGGCGATGTAGGAGATATAGTAGAAGCCAAGGATGATAAAAAGGCTGAGTTGATTAAAAAAATCAAATTTGTAGGTGATAGAGCACTCAATAAATTTGGGGCAAAAAGCGCCAAATACCGTGCTTTTGGCGTGGTAGGTTTAGACCATTTTACTGAGAAAGAACTCCTTTTTGCCGGCAAAAAATGCCATAGGCAAGGGGTAAAAAGGCAAGGATTATTGGCAGGGTTAGGCGTATCCAATACTGTATTAACAGAGCTCAGTACATTAATAACAGAGTATTTTGATTTGCTAGACCAAGTAGAAGATGCCAATGAAGATAGGAATAACCTCACCGAAGAAAGGATATTGGAAGGCAACGCCCTACACACCAAATATGTGGATTTTAACGCCAAAGGGCAACTTCTTTGGGCAGCCGTAAGTGAGGCAAAAGCCAATGACTATGTAGAAACCGCAAGCCCAAGCGGGGATGGCTTTACCACAGTAAACCTTGCCGCAGGAGAAACCAAAGAAGTAGCAATCACCAAAGACCCAAGCGGGCAATATCATGTAATAAATACTGATTCACCCGTTATAATCACCACCGCACCGGATTTAATAACACCAGTTACCACCCACCCCACTTTCTCCGTAGCACCCAACTTTAATAATAACATAGATTTTGTGCAATTTGGCGATATGGCAGATGCCATCACCCGCGTTACCAATGATGGTACTGTGGCTACTGTGTTTAAAATTAAAAAGGTGAATTAAGGGGGGATTTGAAAATGATGAAAATTACTTTTGAGATAAAACAAAAAAATCCTGATTATGACCCTGAATATAAGAAAATGTTTGGGTTCGAAAAAGATGACCCACTTCATACTCCCAATTCTTCATTAAGTAAATTTATAATGAAGGATGTAGTTAATTATGAGATAATAGAAAATGGAATATTTAATCTGAAAACCTATACCATAGATGAAAATGAAGAGTCCTTTTTTCATATACAAGATATGTATATTATAAAGTGTATTCAGGATGGTGAAACCATTCAAGCATTAGGTGTTTCAAAAGCACTTATCAAAAGTAAATATAACAGGTCGGATGAAAAAAGGGAGAAAGCGGACTTTGTTGTTTATTTAAAAGATGATGTAGTGAAAAAGGATTATGTGGCTCTTCCCTACGGGATATTTATTCTTGAAAAAGATTTCCCTTCAACTTTATCACCAGTTCCAGTTAAGACTTTAGATATCTCAAAGAACTATAATCAATAGCTTTCCCCTGCTGTGCCAGATTTGCAATCCGGTACTCTTTACTATAAGGATTTTTAATCCGCCCAAAACAAAAAGCCCAGCCCACCCAGCGGGGCTTTTTTCATTTTCAAATTTTCAAATCAGCACATTCTCAAATTCTTTTTCACTGCCCCCTGACTACTGACCACTGCCAACTATTAATTTTGCCCCAACAATCAATCAAAAAAAATATGACACAAATTTCCGAAGTATTGGCAAGGCAAATCCTTGATTCACGTGGCAACCCAACCGTAGAGGTGGATGTATATACAACAACAGGATGCATGGGCAGGGCTGCCGTGCCAAGTGGTGCAAGCACCGGCGCTTATGAGGCGGTGGAATTGCGTGATGCCGACAAATCAAAATACTTAGGAAAAGGCGTGTTGAATGCAGTGGCTAACATCAATGATGAAATTGCTGACCACATCACGGGGATGTCAATCTTCAACCAAGAAGATTTGGATTATGAACTCATTGGGCTGGATGGCACGCCTAACAAAAGCCGCCTTGGGGCTAATGCAATTTTGGGTGTGAGTATGGCGGTGGCGCGTGCTGCGGCAGAAGAACTTCGCCTACCATTATATAGATATTTAGGGGGCATTGCTGGCAAAACCCTCCCTGTGCCTATGATGAATATCCTCAACGGAGGCAAACACGCTGATAATGGGATAGATTTCCAAGAATTTATGGTGATGCCAGTAGGCGCTGAGAGTTTCAGCCATGCCTTGCAAATGGGCACTGAGATTTTCTTTACCCTTAAATCAGTGTTAAAAAGCAAAGGCTACTCAACCAATGTAGGTGATGAAGGTGGTTTTGCACCCAACCTCACATCTAATGAAGAAGCCATAGAAACAGTGTTGGATGCCATCACCAAAGCAGGTTACAAACCCGGCGAAGATGTATTTATTGCCATGGATGCCGCCGCTACAGAAATGGTGAAAGATGATAAATACCTTTTCTATAAATCATCCCAAAAACTTATTACATCAGATGAAATGGTGAACTATTGGGTAGAGTGGACGAATAAATATCCCATTATTTCTATTGAAGATGGATTGGGTGAAGATGATTGGGAAGGATGGCAAAAACTCACTGCTGCTATTGGCAACAAAGTTCAGTTAGTGGGTGATGATTTATTTGTAACCAACACTGGCAGATTGCAAGATGGTATTGACCGCAAATCAGCAAATAGTATTTTGATTAAACTTAACCAGATAGGCACACTTACAGAAACCGTAAATGCAGTGCAATTAGCCCATGATAACGGCTTCACTTCCATCATCAGCCATAGAAGCGGAGAAACTGAAGATACTTTTATTGCAGACCTTTGTGTAGCCCTCAATAGCGGACAAATAAAAACGGGTTCAGTATCCCGCACTGATAGAGTTGCCAAATACAATCAACTATTGCGTATTGAAGAAATGCTTGGCGCTAGCGCTAAGTACTCAGGCAGAGATTTTATGAATAAATTTAAAATAAAGAGTTCAGAATTTGAAGTTCAGAATTCATAATTATAATTTCAAATTAGGAATTTCAAATTTCAAACTATCTTTGCCTTATAACTCATAACTAAAATGAAGCTCTTCAAAAGAATCCTAAAAAGAACCACCAACAAATACTTTTTGTTTACCGCATTTATGCTGGTATGGATTGGTTTTATTGATAAATACAACCTCATAAAAAGGGGCGAAGACCAATGGCAACTCCACAAAATGACCCAAGAGGCAGACTACTACCGCAGCCAGATTGAAAGTGTAAATACCACTCGCACCCTCCTCTTCAGCAATAAAGAGACATTAGAGAAATTTGCCCGCGAAAAGTACTTCATGAAGAAA
>JAPLCZ010000267.1 GCA_026391915.1 Bacteroidota bacterium
CGTGTGCATGTTCTTCATGGTGATGCTCTTCTAAAGCAGCACCGAAATAAATAGCGGATAGTAGTGTAAATACATAAGCCTGTAGAAATGCAACAAGCAGTTCAAGGGTATTCATAAATACCATAAATGCTACGGAAACTATGGATACACCAAAGCCTAATCCTGTACTCATTTCTCCAAAAATAAATATCAAACTAAAGAATGATAAAGCGATGATATGCCCAGCTGTAATGTTTGCAAACAAACGTATCATCAATACAAAAGGGCGAAGAAATACGCCTAATATCTCAATAGGAGTAAGGATGATTAATACCCAAGCTGGTACACCCGGCATAGCTATTACGTGTCTCCAATAATTTTTATTAGCACTGAATGATGTTAGTAAAAACGTCATTACAGCAAGGGTTAAGGTAACGGCAATATTTCCTGTTACGTTTGCCCCTCCTGGTAAAAAAGGAATTAAGCCCATTAAATTACTAATCCATATAAAGAAGAATATAGTAAGCAGATAAGGTAAATATCTTTTGTAATGTTTTTGACCAATACTGGCAATGGCAATATCATCTCTAACAAAAACAATCAGCGGCTCTACCCATGATTGAATTCCTTTAGGTGCTTTATCAGGATTGCGTGAATACATTCTTGCGGCACTTAAAAATATCAATAGCATTAAGGCTACAGTAATAAAAATAGATAATACATTTTTGGTGATAGATACATCAAACAATTTGGCAGTAGCCTCTTCGTTTACTTTACCATCTTCATCAACCGCTACTATTTTATTTTCTTCAAGCTTATATCCATTATATACAGCACCATGTTTCAGATTGCTGGATAGGAAAACATCAAAGCCTTTTTCAGAAGAATAAATAATTACCGGAAGTGGTAAAGAAATATGCTCATGATTAATGGTGATAATATGCCAGTCATGGGCATCAGCAATGTGCTCAGTGATGGTCTTTCCGGCATCAAATTTTGCTGAATTTTCAGAGGCGGGGGCTTCATTGGCAAAGGAAACAGAGTAAGAAAGTAGTAAAAATATCGCTACTGCTGTGAACTTTTGAAGTAAAAAACTAATTTTCTGCATCGTTAGGGGCATCTGAATTTTGGCGCAAATTAGATAAAAGGTAGTAAAGTTCAAAGCCCGTACAGAGAAAATATGCAGATAAAAATGAAAGCGTGAATTGCCACTCAAATCCGGCGTAGGATTTTAGCATGGCAAGGAAATAAATTAATGCAATCAGCATCTTAATCCCGATGCTTGCAAGGTAGTATCTTAAAGAGTCTTTCGCCTGTTTGGTTTTATAGGTGGAGAGGATAAAAGCTCCCAACGTAATAAAGAAGAAAACCAAAAAACTATGTACCAAAACTTTTACGGTATCCCAACCAAAGAACTTATAAACAGGATATCCCGCTACCACTAATATTAAAAGGATGAATAAAATAAAATGCAGTACAAACCTGCCCACCAATTTTGTGTTCACTTCTTCATGAATTCTTTTACCAATCTATACAAACCTACCACTATCATTAAAGTAGAAAGCAGTAGCGTGAAGATTGGTGTTTTGTTATTGAGATACTTATCAATATAGTATCCTATTACAAAGCCTGCTATTACCGGCCCTGCAATTTGGAAACCTGTCCCCATATATCGCCCTACTGTGTTAGGCAACTCAGGATTGGCTGACGGATGATTCTCTGAGGAGTTCTCTGGTGGCGTTTTCGGCTTTTCCATTCATATTGCAATTGCCGTTGAAATCTGCACCGGCTTCTATAACTATTTTTTTAGTAGTGATGTCTCCGCCTATTTTGGCTGTGCCTTTAAGGGTTAGTAGTTCCTGCACATATATATTTCCATCTATCACGCCTGATATATCCGCGTTTTGACAATAGATATTTCCTTCCACTTTGGCGTTTTCTCCCAATACTACTTTTGCTTGTGAATGGACTGAACCTTTCACATTTCCATCAATACGAATATCACCTGTGGTATTGAGTTCTCCTTTAATTGAAGTGCCACTGCTGATAAGATTTAATGCATTAGGATTTACTGCTGAATTCTTTTTTGGGTCATTGTTTTTTCCTGATTTAAAAATAGTCTTTGTTTACTTTAAAAGGTTATAAAATCTTCCGGATTTACGGGGCTGCCTTTATGCCACAATTCAAAATGAAGATGCGGACCTGTTGTTAACTCTCCTGAGTTACCAACCAAGGCGAGTACCTCACCGGAACGGACAAAGTTACCTGATTTTTTTAATAACACAGAATTGTGCTTATAAACTGAAATTAAATTATTGATGTGTTGCACTATAATTACATGACCTGTAGCAGATGACCATTCCGAAAAAATTACCATCCCATCAGCCACTGCTTTTACCGGTGCGTTGCGAGTGGTGATAATATCCACGGCATAATGGTCGGAGGCAGGTTCATATTTAGCGGTGATATATCCTTTGGCTGGAGAAAACAGCAAGAAAGTTTTTTCAAGATTCTTTTCTTCAACCATTACAGAATCATTTTTCAAGGAAGTGAATTTGAAGATTCCTTCATTCTTTAATCCATTAAAATTATAAGAGGTTGATGAATCCAACGCCTCGCCCTTTAAGATTTTTTTTAGCACATCCATCTGTTTGTTTTGGGCTTTTACGAGGTTCTCCAATGAGTCAGCCCTTAACTCCAATTGATAAATTCTTCCGGGGTCAGTATGCATGGTTTCTGCCACGCCAGGTATGGCAAGTTTTATAGGTGTGTAGGCGAATAATAAATAGGAGAAAAAGAAAGTAACCACCAAAACCAAACTAAAAAACAAAATCAGATTTATGGGGCTAAGGGTAAACTTAAGCTTCTCCTGGAGGTGTTCATTATAGATGACTACTTTATAAACCCTAAGGATTCTATGAATAAATTGGTTAAACTTTTCTTTCAAATTTGAGGTTGATTGGTGGGGCAAAATTAGGGAAGAAAGTTATGAGTTATCAAAAGGTTATACATGCCGTAACTAAACATTAAAATAATTTTATGGTTTCTGCGTTTACCTTTTCTTTAAACTCATTATTGAACTCAAAATAAAAAATTACCACAATAAAAAAAACAATTTTAATTCTTGCCATTGGTGTTGCATTAGCCTGGATTTATGCCACTGTTAATGCAACAGAAAACTCAACGCTTTGCCCAACAGAACCTACTACAGACTCTGCTACGGTCAAAAATCCTGAAGACTTTTTTGCCCCTGATGTAACACAGGTAGCAGAGAAATTCTCTTACAAAAAACTGCACCTTATACCCATTATTGCCAAGCATAAATTTCTTGAAAAAGGAATTAACACCGCCAACTACATTCCTTTGCAAACTGCTTTGAAAGATAAAAAAGCTACTATCACAGAACAAGGCAATGGGGAGTCTGCCTCAGTGAATAATCTTTCTATAAGTAATAAAAGCAAGGATACTGTTTTCTTGATGGCGGGTGACATAATTACCGGTGGCAAGCAGGATAGAATTGTTGCAGAAGATATGGTGATAAATCCGGGTGATAAAAATGTGAGTATTCCTGTATTTTGTGTAGAGCCTCATAGGTGGACGACAAGGGGCGGAGACAATCAGTTTAGAGGAAGCGGAAAATCAGTTTCTAATAAAGTGCGTGGTGCAGCGGTGATTTCCAAAGACCAAACTACTGTGTGGGGGAAGGTGGCAGAGGTTACCACAAAAAACGATGCTACCACAAGTAGTGGGACATACAACGCCATTGATGAAAACAAAGAATACGCTAAAGATAGAGGCGAATATGAAACTTTTTTTAAAGATAAATTCAGTACAACTCAAGATATAATTGGAGTAATTGCGATGAGTGGTGATACGGTTTTAGGCTGTGATATTTTTGGTAGCTCAAACCTTTTTAAAAGCCAATATCCATCCTTAGTCTATGCCTATATAACTGATGCTATTACTTATGGTGATGAAAAACCTTTTAACCCAACAAAGGTGAATGATTACTACAAAAACCGCCTCACCAAACGCTATTTTGCCAAAGATGATGATGAAATACCAATGATTGAAAGAGGAATTCCAGACTCAATTAATCTTGGTGAATTTAATAATAGAGGTATTGGCAATCCTAAAAAGAGCAAAAATAAAAACGGGTTAAAATTTAAGAAAGGAGAAAAAATATTGCACTATTCGGATTTGTAATATTGAGTTGATTGTGAAAAAAGGAAGCCTCCAAATTGGAGGCTTTTTTTATTGGTGGCAGCATAGCACATTTTCAAATTCCTTTCTCCTTACTTTTGCATCAACAAAATGAAGAAAATTTTATATCTGATATTTCTCCTGCCGCTTTTTACGCAAGCACAAACAGATTGCAATAACCCTTCTGGCAATAGAGGCAAAGTAATAATCCATGCCGATGATGGATTAAATGCTATGATTTATAGCCGCAAACAACTGAATGAAAAAGAGACCGATTTCCAAGGTTATAGGGTCCAAGTGTATCAAGGGAAAGACAGGAATGAGGCGCAGAAAATTAAATTTAAGATTGCTGAAAAGTTCCCCAATACAGAGGTGTATCTCATTTATCAGCAACCCTACTTTAGGGTGAGGGTTGGGGATTATAGAAATAAAACGGAAGCCCTAAAACCTTTGCACGAATTGAAACAAGATTTTGAAGGTGCGTTTATTGCCCCTGACCGCATTAAATATCCAAAACTTTGAGCCTTTCAGATAAAATAAAACAAACTTCTCAAGAGATTTTTGAAGAAGTAAAAGCCAATAGAAGGCATCTTCATCAACACCCTGAACTCTCTTTTCAGGAGTTTGAAACGCAGAAATTTGTAAGGGCTGCCTTAGAGAAAATAGGTATTGAAGATGTTAAGGATATTGCAGGCACCGGATTGATTGCAGAGATAAAAGGGAAGGAGGCAAACACGGCATTAACCTGCCTCCGTGCTGATTTAGACGCCCTGCCCATTCAAGAAAAAAACACAACAGAATATACTTCATGCAACGCAGGTATTATGCATGCTTGTGGGCATGATGTTCATACATCCTCCTTGCTTGGGGCTGCCAAAATTCTTCATCAATTAAAAGATGAATTTACCGGAACAGTACGCCTCATTTTCCAGCCCGGCGAAGAGAAACTCCCCGGTGGTGCATCCATGGTTATTAAAGAAGGAGGGCTTGCTAATCCCACACCTAAAAGCATTATTGGGCAACACGTAATGCCAGAGTTGGAGGCTGGGAAAATTGGATTCCGCAAAGGGATTTATATGGCTTCTACAGATGAAATTTATATTACCGTAAAGGGAAAAGGTGGGCATGGCGCTATGCCTCACCAAAACATTGACCCCATAGTTATTGCCTCCCATTTAATTGTGAATTTGCAACAGGTAGTAAGCCGTTGGGCTAAGCCTGATATGCCCACAGTGTTATCATTTGGGAAGATAATTGGCAATGGCGCTACCAACGTAATTCCTGATGAAGTTACCCTTGAAGGAACTTTCCGAACCTTTAATGAAGAGTGGCGGATGGCAGCTCATGATAAAATAAAATCCCTTTGCAAAAACCTTGTTGAGGGGATGGGTGGTAAGGTGGAAGTTGATATTAGAGTTGGCTACCCCTTCCTTAAAAACGATGAGAAGCTGACAGGGCTTTTGCAAGCTGCTGCCGCAGAATATATGGGTGCATCAAACATTGTTGATTTGGATATGCGCACCACCGCCGAAGACTTTGCTTTTTACACCCATGTAGTGCCGGGTTGTTTTTATAGATTGGGGGTTGGTAATGCTGCCAAAAGCATCTCTGCCCCTGTTCATAATCCTCATTTTGATATTGATGAAGACGCGCTGAAACACAGCACTGGTTTGATGGCTTGGCTGGCGATAAATTCGTTGAAATGAGGAAGGAATTTTTAGCCTCACCCCAACCCCTCTCCAAATGAGAGGGGCAATACAACTCCGAAGAACCTTCAAATAATAATAACTATGTGTTAGGTGCTTTTTCCTTCTCCTTTGGAGAAGGTGTCCGAAGGACGGATGAGGCTAAGAGATGGCATAGTTGGTTCGGCAAGCTCACCATAGCAGCAATCTTCTTCCTCTTCTTTTCCTCCCATTCCCAAGCCCAAACAGACTCCTCAAATTCTGATTTTAAGAAGTACGGCAGATGCCTTTTTGGGAAATTCAATCCCTTTAAAAACAATGTAGATAGTGCCTCCCCTACCCCACCTTGGAGCAGTGAAAACTATAGGGTTGAGGATAATAAAATATACATTTTACCCGTAGTGGTGCATGTGGTTTTTGCTGACCCCAACAAAGCCGCTGGCAAACTGACTGATGCCCAAATTCAAAATGAAATACAGGTAATGAATGAGGATTTTGGGAAGTACGGAGATTACAACGGTGGCTCTTTGGGTGTGGACTCCAGAATACGATTTTGCTTGGTAGAGAAAGACCCCAATGGCAACCCATCCACTGGTATTACAAGGACATATTCACCTCAAGGCAAGATGACAACTGCCAATGAAATGGCAGTTAAAAATTTAGTAAGATGGGACCAAAGACGCTACCTAAACTTTTGGGTGGTTGACCAAATTAACGGCTCTGATAACCTTGCTGGCTACGCCTATTTACCCAGCAGTATGGTAACTCAGGATAGCATTCAACAAGAAGATGGAATTGTAGTAAATCATAAATTTTTTGGAAGAAATACCCCTCTTAATATTAATAATTATAGGCTGGGCAGAACGCCAACCCACGAAACAGGACATTATTTTGAACTCTTACACCCATGGGGAGATGATGAACCCGGCCCCCCAAAATGCGGTGATGATAAAGTAGATGATACTCCACCATGCAAAGGTCAATTTACTGCAAAACCTTTCCCTTCAGGCGACTCATGCAACCACCCATGGCAATGCAATAACAGGAGGCAGATAGAAAATTTTATGGATTATAGTTTTGATAATTGCATGAATACTTTCACACAAGGGCAGGTGCTACGGATGCGCAAAGCCATACGCCAATACCGCGAAACTTTAATCAGCTACCCTAATTTGGTGAAAACAGGATGCTATAAACTTTGGAATGATAGCAATGCCATCACGGAAAACCAGATTGATATTTACCCCAACCCTGCCACCAGCAATCTTAATTTTTATTTCTTCTTAAAAGAAAAACAAAACCTCAGTTTCACTTTTTATGATGCCCTTGGGAGGTTGGTAGAGAAGGTAGATAACATCCAAGCGCAAACGGGATCTTATAACCTCTATCTCCCCAACCTAAAGCCCGGCTTTTATAGCCTCCTCATCACTGCCCCCGACAAAACCTATGTTAAAAAGGTTGTGATTGGGGAGAGGTAGATGAAACCTTAAACTCCTTCACCTACCAATCACATCTTTTTTCCATCTTATCTTTGCACTCAAATCAAAGTAAAATACATTGGCATTAATTAAATCTATATCTGGTATCAGAGGCACTATTGGTGGCAAAGCCGGTGAGGCGCTTACGCCAAAAGATATCGTAGAAATTTCATCGGCATACGCTGAGTGGGTAAAGCAAAACAGCAAAAATAAAAAAGTAGTAGTGGGCAGGGATGCCCGCATCTCAGGTTTAATGGTGGAAAGCATTGTGATAGCCACCCTACAAGCCTGCGGATTGGATGTTATCAATCTTGGTTTATCAACCACCCCTACGGTTGAGGTAGCAGTAACAGAAGAGGGGGCAGGTGGCGGTATTATCCTTACTGCTAGCCATAACCCCAAACAATGGAATGCCTTAAAATTATTGAATGAGGATGGTGAGTTTTTATCCGCCGCAGCAGGCCAGCAGATTTTGGATATTGCTGCAAAGGGTGATACCGAATATGCTACAGTGGATAACCTCGGCAAACTCACCCATATTGATGACTATATTGAGAGGCATATCACTATGATTCTTGCCCTGAAATTGGTGGATGTGGAAGCCATCAGAAAGGAGAATTTCTCTGTAGTGATTGATTGCGTAAACTCTACTGGAGGCATTGCCTTACCAAAGCTTTTAAATGCCCTTGGCGTAACTAAAATACACGAATTATACACCACGCCTGATGGTAAATTTCCACATAATCCTGAGCCCTTACCAGAGCATTTGGGTGATTTATCCAATGAGGTTAAGCGCAATAAAGCTGACCTTGGCATTGCCGTAGATCCTGATGTGGATAGGCTTGCTTTGGTTTGCGAAGATGGTAGTTTTTTTGGTGAGGAATACACCCTTGTTTCCGTAGCTGATTATGTATTGCAAAATAATGTAGGTAATACTGTCTCTAATCTTTCATCTACCCGTGCTTTAAAAGATGTTACAGATAAATATGGCAAAACTTATTACGCCTCTGCCGTTGGAGAGGTGAATGTGGTTGCCAAAATGAAAGAGGTAAAAGCTGTAATTGGCGGTGAAGGAAATGGTGGAATTATCTATCCTGAAATCCATTATGGCAGGGATGCTTTGGCGGGTATTGCTCTCTTCCTTACACAACTTGCCAAGAGTGGAAAAAGCTGCACACAACTCAGGGCGCAGTACCCCAATTATCACATCTCAAAAAATAAAATTACTTTAGAGGAAGGGATGGATTTGGATAAGGTGATGAAGAAAGTGCAGGAGAAATACAAGAACGAAAAAGTGAATACTGAAGATGGTGTGAGGATAGATTTTGAAACTGAATGGGTGCATCTGCGTAAGTCCAATACAGAGCCTATTATCCGCATTTATTCTGAAAGCCAAAGCCAAACTACCGCAGAACGCCTTGCAGAAAAACTGATGGATGATATCCGGAAATTTATTAAGTAGTTATTTCAATAACTTTGTTGTAAAAATCCAAATCATAATTTTATGAGAGTATATTTTGATAATGCCGCCACCACCCCAATTGAGCCCCGCGTTGCAGAAGCCATGCATGATGTAATGCTGAATTATTTTGGCAACCCATCTTCCATCCATGAAGAAGGCAGAAAAGCCCGCAGCCTCATTGAAAAAGCAAGAAAAACTGTGGCGACTTTATTAGGGGTTAGCCCCGGTGAAATCTTTTTTACCAGTGGCGGCACAGAGGCAGATAATATGGCTATTTCATGCTCTGTAAGGGATTTGGGAGTTACACACATCATCACTTCACGCATTGAACACCATGCAGTTTTGCATAGCGTAGAGAATTGTGAAAAACATCATAAAGCTTTATTAAGCTATGTAAACCTCCACCCTAACGGACAGGTTGATTTAGCCCATTTAGAAAGTCTTTT
>JAPLCZ010000260.1 GCA_026391915.1 Bacteroidota bacterium
GCCTTCAGTTTCCCAAGCCTACCCTATGGCAGCTACTCTGTATTTGCAGAAGTTACCGGCCTAAAACCAACTATTGGCTACTACACACTATCCTCTGCCAACCCAAAAGTGGATGATATCTCCATAAAAGTAAATAGCAAAACCACTATGGTAGGCATTGGCGGCAAGGAGGAAGTAATTGCCTTGCAATCCGTAAAATTATTCCCTAACCCTGCAAAAGATATATTAAATATCAGCTTCACCGCTAAGGAGGGCTATAAAGCCAACATCAGCATTTTTGATATTATGGGTAAAGAAATTAGCACCTCACCTATTGAAGTAATCAACGGGAATAACCAGATAAAACTCAACACTACTGAGCTTGGTGCAGGGATGTACTTCATCCATGTAAGTGCCCCCAACAAAGGAGTTTCATCAGAATATAAATTTGTTAAAACTATTAGATAAGTAATTTATATAGCCTGTTACTTAACTGCAAAGCCCACCTTGATTTATTTCAAGGTGGGCTTTTTAATTTATGATATTTACAGCAGGAGGTTTAAGTACTATTGCGTTTACCCAAGTAAGAAATCCCTCTCATAAACTATCCTCAACCATCTTAAAAAGCCATATTCTATATTTAACCCCGTAACAAATAATAGAAATAATGATTGCAATATTCACCCGCACCAATACCTTTGTCATCATAAAAATAAATAAACACAAATAACACAAATGAGAACCACTACAAACAACTTTTTTAAGAAAGCCTTAATGCTTTGCGCATTTGCTTTCTTTATGATTTCTGCCGCCAAGGTGCAGGCAGGCACTTTCAGGGCAAGCTACACTTACACCACTGCCGGTTTAGTACTTAATTGCTATGATAGCAGCACTGTAAACTCTGGAACAAGTTATACTTGGAAATTTGGAGACGGAAAATCTTCCACAGCTAAAAACCCAAAGCATACCTACACAAAAGCAGGTTCTTACACAGTCTGTTTAACTATTAAAGACTCAACTTGCTCAGATACTTTTTGCCAAACTATTGTAATTAAATCTTGCGCTGCTAATTACTCTTACACCACCTCTGCTTTAAAAGCAACTTTTACCAACACCAGCACCTCGGCTATTTACAGCTACTGGACTTTTGGTGATGGTAATTGGAGTTCTGCTGCCTCCCCTACCCACACCTATTCTAAGGCTGGAACTTATACCGTTTGCCTAATGATAAGCGGCGCTTGCTATGATACTTTTTGCTCTTCCGTTACGGTTTCTAATCCTGCAAGCACTACCTGCAAAGCCATGTATAAATATTATACATCAGGGAAAGTGGGTAGCTTCTATGCGGACTCAACTGGCAACTCATCAAATGCAAAATATACCTGGAGCTTTGGTGATGGCACTGGCGCTAAAGGCCAAAACGCCACGCATACTTATGGAAACTATGGCAGATATATGGTTTGCTTAACGTTAAATGATAGCACCTCTGCAGGCAAATGCACCTCAAATTATTGTGATAGCACAGTTACCCTCACCGCCCCATCATACTACATAAGCGGTAATGTGTACTTGGGTGATAGCACTTACATAGCTGACTACGGCTATGTTTACCTCATACAATACAACCCTATTGATAGCACCCTAAAAAGAGTGGATAGCACTGCCTTTACCCCATCCAAAAAAGGCACCTATTATTTTAGCAATGTAGCCCAAGGCAAATATTTGGTGAAAGCATTTTTGGCTTCTGCCTCTGCCTACCATGATTATTTCCTACCTACCTACCATGATTCTTCCCTTAAATGGAGTGGCGCTGACTCAGTAAATGTGGATAGCAGCGTTGCCTATGTAGATGTATATTTACGTGCCGGCAGCAATGGCACAGGCCCGGGATTTATTGGCGGCAAAGTAACTCAGGGAGCCAACAAAAAAGCCGGCGACCCACTTGATAATATTGAAGTAATATTAATGGATGCCAACAACAGGCCTTATAAATATGCAATGAGTGATGCCAATGGCGCCTTCAGTTTCCCAAGCCTACCCTATGGCAGCTACTCTGTATTTGCAGAAGTTACCGGCCTAAAACCAACTATTGGCTACTACACACTATCCTCTGCCAACCAAAAAGTGGATGATATCTCCATAAAAGTAAATAGCAAAACCGTGCTTACTGCCATCCGTGGCAAGCAGGAAGTAGTTGCCTTAGCCTCGGTAAAATTATTCCCTAACCCTGCCAAAGATGTGTTGAATATCAGCTTTACCGCCAAAGAAGGCTATAAAGCCAACATCAGTATTTTTGATATTGCAGGTAAAGAAATTAGCACCTCCGCAATTGAAGTAGTAAACGGAAACAACCAGATAAAACTCAACACTAATGAGCTGGGCGCAGGGATGTACTTCATCCGTGTAAGCGCAGTGGGCAGGGGAGTTTCATCAGAATATAAATTCATCAAAACGATTAGATAACCAAGCTTCTGTAATTGCCTAATTACCCAAAAGCCCACCTTGATTCAGTTCAGGGTGGGCTTTTTTTGTTGATATAAGTTTCATGTTTAAAGTTGGGGGAGTTTGAAGTTTGAAGTTCTTAAATAATGAAGAGTGAGGGATTTATTTCAGCAGCTCATTTTTCACTATCCATTATTCATTCTCCTTAGCCTTATCTAAACTAAAGCTAAAGATAGAACCAATACCCACGCTGCTAGTGGCATATATTTTATGTTTGTGGGCTTCAATAAAATGCTTAACAATGGCGAGGCCCAGCCCGCTGCCACCTTCGCTTCTTTCGCGGTTTTTATCTACACGGTAAAAGCGTTCAAAAATGCGGGGCAGGTGCTCTGCCGCTATGCCATCCCCATTATCAGATACCTCAATGCCCCATTCGGTATTCATATCACTTATGGTAATGGTGGTAGCGCCTTCTTCTTTTCCGTATTTAACGGAGTTATTAATGAGGTTAAGCAGTACTTGTTTTATCTTTTGCTTATCTGCAAACACATAGGCAACCTCAGTATTTTCAGTTTTTAGTAGGAGGGATATATCCTTTTCTTTGGCTTGGGTTTCTTCCAAATCCATCACCTCTTTTATGAGTTCATTAAGGCTAAAGCGGGTGTGTTCAAGCATCATTTCGCCAGACTCAATCAGGGAGATGGTTACTAAATCATTCACCAAATCGCTTAATAAATCTATGTTATTGGCGGCTTTTTTCAGGAATTTATTGCGCACCGTTTCATCCTCCATAGCCCCCTCTAACAGGGTATGCACATAGCCTTGTATATTAAAGATAGGAGACCGCAACTCATGCGCTACATTGCCCAAAAACTCGCGGCGGTATTTCTCCGATTCTTTGAGGGTATCAATTTCCGTTGCCTTCTCTTTTATCAGGCGATTAACGGCATTGTTCAACACATCAAGGCTTGATTTTTCGTCAAAATCACCCATCTTATTTTTCTTCTTTTTACTAAGTGATTTCTCAATCTCATCAGATACTGTTTGTATTTTTTTAAATACCGTATAATGAGAAAACAAAAAGATAGAAACCAAGGTGCATACACTTATAATAAGGGCAGCATAAAAGGTATTAGGGTACTTATAGCCCATCATTTTGAGGGTAACGGTACTTACTAAAATAATAATTGTGGCTATATAAGCGCTTAGGCGAAGGGGGTCACTCCATTTCATGAAGGGTCAAATTTATACCCTATCCCCTTAATAGTTTTTATAAAATCAGGATTGATTTTTTCGCGTATCTTTCTGATGTGTACATCTATGGTTCTATCCCCCACAAAAACCTCATTGCCCCATACGGTTTCCAGTATATCCTCACGTATAAAAACCTTACCCGGATGGCTAGCCAATAAAAAAAGGAGCTCAAACTCTTTGCGTGCAAAGTGAAATTTTTTGTTTTTGTAGATTACCTCATAAGCGCCGCGGTCTATAATAAGGTCTCCTATCTGTATCAACTGGCTTACAGGCTCTGGCTTGGCTTTGCGTTTTAGCATTGCTTTTACGCGGCTCACCAATGCCCCCGGTTTTATGGGTTTGTTGATGTAGTCATCAGCCCCTGCACTAAAGCCCGCAATTTCAGAGTATTCCTCTATCCTTGCGGTAAGGAAAATAATGAACACATTAGCAAATTTTTTATTATTGCGGAGGGCTTGGCAGGTGGCAATGCCATCCATTTCCGGCATCATTACATCAAGTAATATAAGGTCAGGTGAGAATTTTTCTGCGGCTTTTAAAGCCTCTTTGCCGTTGGAGGCTTGGGCTACATCATAGCCTTCTTTCTTTAAGTTGTAAGCTAAAAACTCAAGTATATCCGGGTCATCATCTACCAATAAAATCTTTGCGTTCTCTTGCATTGTGTATTAATATTATAGTGCAAAGTTTAACCAAAGCTTGTTAATATATGTTATGTAATTATTAACTCCGTGGATTTTTGCCCCTCTCCTTTGTCTTCCTTCTCCTTTGGAGAAGGTGTCCGAAGGACGGATGAGGTCTGGGGTTGGGGTGAGGTCTTTATTTAGGATGTAAGAATTCCTTGCTATTAGGGTTTTAAAAAAATACTGAGGGGCTATCTTTACTAAAAAAAGCAACATCATGAAAACACTATTACACACCGTATCCAAAAAAGCTAACAAACTGTACGTATCATGGCATTATTTCTATTTGCTAATGATTACCCGCCAACGCATAAAGGCGCTAGAGCTTATGATGGAATCACCGTATAAAGGCAATTTGGAGTAAAATACAAAAGCCCTTTGCTATAAAATTAGCAAAGGGCTTTTGTAAGAATTTTCTCAGAGGTTACTTAAGAATAGTAATATTCCCTTTGAATTTTTTTATCTCCAGATTATCATAATCTGTTACATTAATATAGTACATATATACTCCTTCAGGCGCTGTGATTCCGTTTCCAAGGTAATCACCCTTCCATCCGCCTAAATCAAAGTTGTCGCTTTCATACATTATCTGCCCCCAGCGGTCAATTATTTTGCAATGATATTTATAAACTCCTTTAGCCACGGGTTTCCAGTCGTCATTCAGCCCATCATTATTACAAGTAATTACATTAGGAAAGAATATCTTTAGGAACTGCTTAACGTAGATAGTATCAATCTTAGAATCTTTACAACCAAATTGGTTAGCCACAGAAAGAATGGTGTAAAACCTACCAGTATCCTGCTGCCCTAATCTAAATTGGTGCACTGGACTTGAGTTCAAAACATCCTTAGCAGAGCTGTCTCCAAAATCCCAAACATAAGATGTTATTCCTTTAGAGAGGTTTGTAAAGGTAACCCATGGAGAATCATTACTTACTGGGTTAGGGTCCGCACTAAAATCAGCAATTGGTTTTGCATGTACATCAATAGTCTTTTTCAGAACTCCAACACAACCCACACTTGATGTTACAGTTAGTGAAACATCAAAGGTTACTGCATCATCATAAGGGTGGTAAGGAGATTTATCTGTTGAGTTAGCCCCATCGCCAAAATCCCAATAATATGATTTTATGGAGTCACCTGAAATAGAAGAATTGTCAACAAATAATGTTGGTGTGCCTTGGCAAATAGAAGCAACATTAAAGTCTACTAAAGGTACTGGGTGAACCCTTATTGGTGCAGTAATAGAATCAATACAACCATGGTTGGTAGTGGTGATTAATATTACATTATAAGTACCTGTATCAGCATATTGGTGAGAAGCGTTTTGAGTAAGAAGGGTTCCGGTACCATCCCCAAAATCCCACTCATAAGACATGGTTGTTAAAGAGTCAGGGGCTAAGCTAGTAGCAATAACCTTTGTATCCAACCCTTTGCAACCACCTTTATAAGTAAATGAAGAAACAGGAGATTCAAAAACTGTTATAAAATGAATTACCGTATCCTTGCAACCATGTGCAGAAGAGGTTGCAATCATCATTACTGAATGTTTGCCTGCATAGGTAAACCCATGCGTTGGGTTTACCTGAGATGAGTAGGATGTATCTCCAAAATCCCAGCTATAGCCAGAGACTAAAGGGTAAATAAAGGTATCAGAATTATTATTGAAAGTAGTAAGTATTTTCTTGCAGGTTCCTACAGTTGTATCAGGGTCAGGAATAAAATCTGCCCTTGGAGATTGGTAAATTGTAATAGTTTTTGAGATAACATCAGAACATCCACCTGCTCCAATTACTTTATAAGTAACCAATTGAGAAGCGTTATTATTGCTCTTTGCAAATATGTGTTTAGGATTAACAATGGTAGATTCTATTACCCCATCACTAAAATCCCAAAACCATTGAGATATAGTACCACTATAGGTAGTGGCATCGTTAAATTGTATTCCATTTTCACGGCAATCAGTTACATAAGAGAAATCAACTTTAGGTTTTTCAAAAGTTGTAATTGTATAGGTCAAAATTTACAAACACAAACAAATATGCAGGCAGAGTCAAAAATGAAATCTGCAACAGGTTTGGGGTTAGGTAAAATTGATTTATATAAAGTATCAGGACAACCAGTAGATGAATTAGCAACTAGCATTACTTTTACAGCCCTACCTCCATAATTATAACTATGCACTGGATCTTTCTGAGTAGCTGTATCAGTACTGCCTAATGTATCAATATCAAAATCCCAATAGTATTTCATATTACTGCCTGCGGAAGTGCCAGTGTAAGTAAATTGGAGATTAGTATTTTGGCAACCTTTGGTATTTACAAAATCTGCCCTTGGCCCTTGTACAAATTTGATATCTCTTCTTAAAGTATCGGTACATCCACCTTTGGCGGAAGTAGTAACCAACATTACCGAGTATATACCTGCAGTATCCTGAAATTTATGCGTTGGGTTTTGTAAACTTGATTTGTTTGTAGTGCTATTTGCATCTCCAAAGTCCCAGGCAAAACTACTTATGTTGTCACCTGCGGCAATAGTTGATTTATCAGTAAACTGAATATCGCGCTTAAAACAACTACCACTATTAGTAAAAGCTGTTTTAGGAACAGCAAATACAGAAACTGAATCAAAACCAGAAATTGAACAACCAATGCTGGTGGTTACTGATAAAGTAACTTTATACTTACCAGATTTTGCGTAGGTATGTGTAGTTGTTGAGTCCTTCCCTTTTGCAGAGCCATCACCAAAATCCCAAACTCTAGTAACAATTGAATTGGTAGGTACTGTTATACTAGCATCTGTGAAAGTAGTAGTTTGCCCTTCACAGCCTTTGCTAGTAGCCATTTTAACAGTAGGCGATTTAGGAATAAGCACATTGTTGATAGCTGTATCAATACATCCTTTATCAGAGGTCGCAATTAAAGGTACAGAAAAAGTACCCGATGTAGTATATGTGTGGGTTGGGTTTGTAGAAGTTGAAGTTGCACCGGCATCTTTAAAATCCCACTTATACCCAGTAATTGTTCCTGAACTTATTGTAGAGCCATTGCTAAAACTTGTAACTGAATTCTGACAATTATTACTAACGGTATAGCTTGCAGAAGGCTTAGGATAAATTGTAATTGTAGTGGTTCTTGAATCAGTGCAGCCATTCTCAGTTTTCACTTTTTCAATTATTGTGAAAGTTCCGGCTTTTGTATACGCATGAAAAGTATGAGCACTAGTAGGGGAATTGGATGAACCACCAATAACTTTACTTCCATCTCCAAAATCCCATGAAACAATTGAGTCTAGTAATGAATACTGAGTTGAAGTTGAGTCTTCAAAGTCAATTAGTTCACCCTGGCATGCTGTAGCTTTATAGTATGATTTTACAACAGGCTTATCATAAGCTACTATACTCTTTTTCGCAGTACCGCCACATCCATTAGGGGAAAGGGATGTGGTTAATTTTACAGTATAAATACCAGGAGATGAATATTTGTGTGTTTGATTTTTACCAGTAGCTGTATTACCATCTCCAAAATCCCATGAGTAGGTGGCAGTTTGCCCAGAGGGTACAGTGCCTGAATTATCATTAAAATCAAGTGCTGTATCTGAACAATGTTGGGTAAAAGAAAAATCTGTTTTTAGATTTGGGATGATGGTAATATCTCTTTCAAAAGAATCCACATTTCCCAAACTATCAGTAACTTTTAGTTTGATGTGATTACCAGATTTGCCAGATGCTGTAAAGATGATTGAGTTCGGGTTTTGGGCGCTGGAGGTTGCCTGAGTAGCACCTGTGTAAAACCATTGCCATTGAACAACTTTATTCCCAGTACCGGTTGTGGTGCTGGAGTCAAAAGTGGTTAACTCGTTCCATTGGCAGGAGTCGGTAACATAAAATTTTGCTTTTACACTTCCGGCTGCAAATAAGAGGTTGCTTGAGCTCAAAAAGCACATAAACAAAGCAAATGAAAGTTTGATGGTTAGTAAGTTTTTCCTCACAGGGCTTAATTTTTAATAAGTTAGCACAAATTACAGTTTGTGATAGAACTTCAAATTTGAAAAAAATATTTCAAACAAACAAATGGCTTTTTAGAATTGCAGTTGACAAGCCCATTTTGTGTGTATAACTTTGACTTCTATCACCCCAAAGATAAGGCTTTTTTTTATAAACAAATCAAAAATATTATTCTACCCAAAGTACTAAGCCTTTCAGGTATTCCCCCTCAGGGTGAAAAATGCTGATAGGATGGTCTGCGGGCTGATGCAAACGATGAATTACCCGAACATGCCGCCCAACATCGGCGGCTGCACCAAACACAATTTTTGTAAATAAATCTTGAGAAATATTCTGAGAGCAAGAAAAGGTAAACAGTATTCCTCCTGCCTTTATTTTGCTGAAAGCACGCATATTTATTTGCTTATAACCACGGGCTGCATTGTCTACAGCGCGGGCATGTTTGGCAAAAGCAGGGGGGTCTAAAACTATTAAATCAAAATAATTTTCAGGCATTTCACGGAGGTATTCAAAGCAATCCTTTGTTTCTATTTTATGTTTTTTAAGGAATTCATTTCCATTGATGGCAATATTTTCTTCTGCCATTC